>JANYCA010000142.1 GCA_025360525.1 Chitinophagaceae bacterium
AACATTAATCTTCTTACACCCTTCAATTTTTTGATGGCGTATAGATTTAAAATTTTTTATTTCTATGTTATCTATAAAATTCATTCTTACTTTTCAAATTATATAAACTTTGTAATACCCTTTAGGCGATAGGGGCTTAAGCCGTTACCGGAACATGAATTTCATCAGCATAATGCGCCAAACCATAATTCCTTTGTAAACATTCTTCCGGGTTTAAAATATGCCATTCAAATTCGTCCCGAAAGTGCCTGATGGCAGCTGCTACCGGCCATGCTGCTGCATCTCCCAACGGGCAAATGGTGTTACCTTCTATTTTGCGTTGAATATCCCACAACAAATCAATGTCTTTCATTTCGCCCTTGCCGCTATCTATCTTTTTTAAAATTCTTTCCATCCACCCGGTACCTTCCCGGCATGGACTGCATTGTCCGCAACTTTCGTGGTGGTAAAACCTTGCTAAAGTCATGGTATTTTTTACAATACACTGGTCTTCGTCGTATACGATAAAACCTCCACTACCCATCATGCTGCCTGTGGCGAAACCGCCATCACTCAAACTTTCATAATTCATTAACCGCTTCTCGCCTTTGGCGGTGGTCAACAATAAATTGGCTGGTAAAATGGGCACAGATGATCCACCTGGTATACAGGCTTTCAATCTTTTCCCATTAGGAATGCCACCACAATATTCATCGCTGTAAATAAATTCTTCTACGGAGATGGTCATATCAATTTCGTAAATGCCGGGCTTATTAATATTGCCACAGGCCGAAATTAATTTTGTGCCCGTGCTTCTTCCAACACCAATTTTTGAATAGGCTTCACCACCCTCATTGATAATAGGAACAATGGCTGCGATGGTTTCTACATTATTAACAACAGTGGGGCAATCGTATAATCCTTTAATTGCCGGGAAAGGTGGCTTTATTCGGGGATTACCTCTTTTGCCTTCCAGGCTTTCAATTAAAGCTGTTTCTTCCCCGCAGATGTAGGCACCTGCACCACGTTGCACATATATTTCACAATCAAATCCACTGCCCTGGATATTTTTACCCAGCCAGCCATTTTGCTTTGCTTCTTTGATGGCGTCTTCTAAAATATCAGTAATCCAGGCATACTCTCCACGTATGTAAATGTAGCTTACGTTGCTACCCAATGCAAAAGAACCAACTACCATACCTTCTATTAAAAGGTGAGGGATAAATTCCATCAGGTACCTGTCTTTAAAAGTACCGGGTTCGCTCTCATCTGCATTGCATACCAGGTAACGGGCTACACCTTCCGGCTTTGCCAAAAAACTCCATTTCATTCCGGTAGGAAATCCGGCACCACCACGGCCCCGAAGACCACTCTTTTTCATTTCCTCCACAATATCAGTCGGAGTCATTTTTAATGCCTTTTCCACACTGCGGTAGCCACCTTCACGACGATACACTTCGTACGTTCTAATGCCGGGCACATTTGCGTTTGCTAATAATAATTTTTTCATGTTCTTATCTCCTGATGAGAAATATTTTATTTTGATGATGCCATTTTATTTTAATGCATCAAGCCCTGATAGCCTGCCTTGCAAATAACAACCATCTGTTTCCTTTTTTAACCCATACTTCCAGTACTTTTAAGCGGTAGGTATTAATCGCTGATTTCATTGTAACTGTTACATCTGCTACAAACCGCACATTAGCCATAGTACCGTTTCTTATTATTGTTACACTGTCTTCCTTAATATTCTGATAACTTATGTAATTGGTTTCAAAGTCCTTTATTAAGTCAGCTTTAGTCTGCACCCACCCGTTGCTGTGTCCATAAGATAAGCCTTTATCTGTTTGCTGATTGATAGAAACCGTATTTTTATCAACCAATGCTTTGTGAAACGCTGTAACAGTTTTTAATAATTTATCCTCTTCCGTTATTTGTGTAAAAGCCACAGATGAAGCCAGTAAAAAAACAATACCAAGTAACAATCTCATGGTTTCAATTTTGCCATCAACATCCTCATCGGGTGCAATGTTCTTGTAAATGGATTTAAAACCAAACCTAAAGATTCTAAGGTAGTGGCTCCCAATAAAGGTTCATCACCTTCTTCGCCATACACTACCGGTGCCGGCCCTCCTTCTCCCTCCAATTCAAAATATGCACTGCAGACTTTCCGTTTTAAAACCGTTCCATCGGCTAAAGAAAAACTCATTTCTTTATATGGTTCAATATCTAACTGATCTAATATTTTACCAGGTACCAAACTGTATACTGCTCCGCTGTCAACGAAAAAATTTACATCCGCAAATTTTTCTGATTTACGATGCTCTCTTACTTTTAATATGGCGTTGGTGATCCCCATTATTATTTGAGCGGTTCTATTTTTTCGGGCTGTTTATTTGCTTTTGCCAACTCCCAATCTTTCAATAATTCTAATTTATGCTTACTAGCCCACTCTATTATTAGCCCGTGAGCTTTTGCTGGCAAACTTCCTTTTATAATTCCAAATGACTTAATATCAATTAACGCTTCATGCTCATTGTATTTTGCATGAAAATGGGGCGGATTATGATCATCAAAAAAGAAATATATTATGATACCGTAAAAAGAACTAACTATTGGCATATTCCTCAAATGTTTGATTTGTGATCCTTAAATAACAATTCAACGCATCTATATCTACTTCATTGTTCCAAATAATTCCACCATTTTTATCAATCGTAACTTTTGAAAAATTATCATCATTATTCCAAAACTCAAAAACTCCCTTACCTTTTAAGTGAGCAAGATCTGCAATACCTTTTATCCCATTAGAAAACTCAATATAAAGCTTAAAACCCTCCATTGGCTTTACTAACAAAACTTTTGGTATAGAATTAGAAGTGTTCATGTATCAATTTAACTGTCCTGATTTTAACCTGCATTCTTCAATAATTGAATCTACTTTTTCTTTAGTTAAATGTTCCCTGTAATGCTTGCCTAACTGCATTAACGGTGCATAACCACAAGCGCCTAAACACTCCACCGTTTTTAGCGTAAACAAGCCATCAGTAGTAGTTTCACCCACTTTTATGTTTAACTTTTCTTTGATGTAGTCAATAATATAATCGCTGCCATTAATCATGCAGGGCCCCGTGTGGCAAACTTCAAACAGGAATTTGCCTACTGGTTTTAAATTATACATGCTATAAAAAGTCGCTACTTCATACACTTCAATCGGTTCTATACTAAGCAAAGAAGCCACATAATCCATTACGGGAGTATCGAGCCAGCCATTAAACTCATCCTGTGCTAAATGCAGTACCGGCAACAATGCACTTTTTTGCTTGCCTTGTGGATAGCGGGCAATAATCTCGGCTACTTTATCCAGTTTTTCTTTAGAAAATTCTATAGTCATAATAAAACGGTCAATAAATTTTTTATGCGTCCAATTCTCCTGCAATCAAATTTAAACTACTCATTGTTATCACCGCATCACTTAACATCCCTCCTTTGGTTAACTCGGGATAGGCCTGGTAATATATGAAACAAGGGCGGCGAAAATGAAGCCTGTACGGTGTTCTGCCCCCATCGCTGATAATATAAAATCCCAGTTCACCATTGGCAGCTTCTATCGATGAGTACAATTCTCCGGCAGGTATATCAGTTTCTCCCATTATGATTTTAAAATGGTAAATAAGGGCTTCCATTTTTGTATACACATCTTTCTTTTCCGGCAAATAATAGGCAGGAACATCAGCATGAAATACCTCAGCATCTGTACCTTTAAATTCCTGCACTTTTTTATAGGCCTGATTTATGATGCTCAGGCTTTCCCACATTTCTTCGTTGCGAACCAAAAAGCGATCGTAACAATCACCCGTTGTTCCCACCGGAATTTTAAAATCAAAATCTTCGTAAGAACTATAAGGGGTATGCACCCTTACATCATAATCCACACCAGTTGCCCTTAGGTTAGGTCCGGTAAACCCATAGTTCATCGCTCTTTCGGCAGTAATTGCACCACAACCAATGGTACGATCCATGAAAATTCTGTTACGGGTAAACAGCGTTTCAAACTCTTTTAATTGCTTAGGATAAGTAGCTAAAAATTGTTCGAGTTTTTCAAATGCTACGTTGGTAAAATTCCTTTCAAAACCGCCAATACGCCCAATATTAGTAGTAAGGCGGGAGCCACATACTTCCTCGTATATTTCATAAATTAATTCACGGAACTGCATCAGATATAAAAAACCGGAGTATGCGCCACTATCCACGCCAACAATCGAATTACAAATCAGGTGATCCGAAATACGTGACAACTCCATAATAATAATACGCAGGTAATCCACTCTTTTAGGTGTTGTAACACCCAATAATTTTTCGCAGGTAAGGTGCCATCCCATGTTGTTAAGCGGCGACGAACAATAATTAAGCCTATCTGTAATCGGCGTAATCTGGTATAAAGGCCTGCGTTCTGCCAACTTCTCAAAGGCCCTGTGAATATAGCCTACCGTAGATACTGCAGAAAGAATCCGTTCGCCATCCAGCTCAAGAACATTTTGAAAAACACCATGCGTTGCAGGGTGCGTAGGGCCAAGATTTAAAGTAGTAGTTAGTTTTTCAATACTTCCTTCAGGTAAAACAATGTGTTCACTTTGAGACATGAATTTTTTTATTTTTTTGTAACCAACATTTATTCAGTATTCAACCGCATTGGCGTCGCACTCTTTTGCTGTATATCTTTATTGAAAAAATTACCTTCCAAACATGTCATCGTCTTTATCTACCCTGCTCTGATCTTCTAAAGGAAATTCTTTACGCATCGGAAAATAGTCCATCTCATCTACATTCAAAATTCTTATCAAATTGGGGTGACCAACAAAATTTACTCCAAAGAAATCGTATGTTTCTCTCTCCATAAAATTGGCCGATTGGTATAATGCTGTGGCGCTAAATACAGATGGATTTTGAATATCCAGAAATACTTTAAACCGTATACGTACATTATCTGTAAGGTTGTGCAAATGATAAACAACCGCTAGTTCTTCACCTGTACGATCGGGGTAATGCACTGCCTGCAAATCGGTAAGAAAGCGGAAGCTTAAAAACTCATCATCAAACAAAAATTGTAACACTTTTAAATTAAAATCTTTGGTTGCAGAAAAAGTAAGCATGCCATAAGGCTCCTGCCAATCAGTAAGAGCATCGCCAAATTTTTCTGTTAGTTTTTTCTGTATAGTTTCGTTTGTCATAACCACAAACCTTTAAAGGGTTTTGATTCTTTTAAATTTATTAAATAACCGATTCCACTTTGTAAGGGAAGAACACTCTTATTGGATGCCGTAAACAGCCATCAATTCCTTGTACTTATCTCCATTTCTTCTTCTTAAACTTTCCTGTCCTACTAAATCCTGAATCTTTAAAAATCCATCCAAAATTGCCTCTGGCCTTGGTGGACAACCAGGGACATATACATCTACAGGTATTATCTGATCGATCCCCTGCAGCACAGAATAAGTATCGAAAATCCCCCCGCTGCAAGCACAGGCTCCAACCGACAAAACCCAACGTGGCTCTGCCATTTGTAAATATACCTGCCTTAAAACCGGACCCATCTTTTTTGATATCGTGCCCATTACCATCAATAAATCGCATTGTCGTGGAGAAAAACCAACCCGTTCGCTACCAAACCTGGCTAAATCGTAATGACTGGCCATAGTAGCCATAAATTCAATACCGCAGCAACTGGTTGCAAATGGTAGCGGCCAGATAGAATTTTTGCGGGCCAGGCCTACCACCTTTTCCAAAGAAGTCGCCATAAAGCCGTCTCCCATCATACCTTCTGGTGGCTCTACTGTTTTTAATTTTGTATTAAACTGTACGGGACGCATTATTTTTTATTTTAAAAAATTATACAACTTTAAAATTTATACTTTTTAAACAAGTTTTTAGTTAGATTGTTTTCATGCGCAATCAGTCTTATTTGCACATTAACTTAATCTTCCCAATCCAAAGCCCCTTTTTTAATGATGTAAATGAAACCGGAAATAAACAAGCCCACAAACATTGCTACTGCTAAAAATCCATTCCAGCCTAATTCTCTGAAGTTAACTGCATAAGGATAAAAGAATATTACCTCTACATCAAACAATACAAAAAGGATGGCGACTAAAAAATATTTAATAGCCATAGGCTGACGGGCATTCCCTTTAATTTCAATACCACTTTCAAAATTGGTAAGTTTATCGGCGGTTTGCCTTTTAGGACCAACATAATGCGTTATCAGCATTATTAAAACAATTAAACCGATTGCGAAAATTAGCTGTAAACCAATGGGTAAATAATTGGCTGCACTATTTATATTATTGGCTTGTAAAATAAAGAATTGCATATGCAAAAATAAGGTGTGCAAAGCACAAAACAATTCACATTATGAAAAAGAAAATCCCCGTTCTTTTAAGAAACGGGGATCTTGTTATTATGACTTATCCTTTACTCTTTTTTTTTAGGAGTTTTTTTAGGTGTAGTAGTTTTTTCTCCTGGTTGCTTGGCAGGTGTTGTTTTTGTTTCTTTAGAAGAGCCAGGAATTCGTGTTGGCGTTAAACTGGCACTGGTAAGTATATCTTTAATATTTCTCATTTCAAAATCCGATGAATCGAGCATGATGGCTTTATCAACGTATGATACTGCTTTAACTCTATCCTTTTTTACATTGGCGTAATATTCTATCATATACCGCAAAGATCCTTTTAGTCTATCCATTTCCCCTGGCTTATCTTTAATGGAATCACTCATATCGATTATTGTTTGATAACTATTTAAGCCTTTTCCTGCTGCATCTGTAGAATCTATGCGCAGGTAATTTTTAGCATTCATAAAATAACCAAAAGATTCGTTGGGGAATTTTTGGATATACTTATCAAAAATATCAACAGACAACTGGTAATCGCCGGCTTTAGTGAAATTATTACCAGCATTAAAAAAGTCGGTCTTTCTTACATCTTTCTTAATTTGAACAATTTTATTGTAGTAATAAGCAGCCAGCTTATAATTTTTTTGAGATTCAAAATTTACAGCCAGTGATTTATACATAGCCACTTTACCGTTTTCCGTTGTATCTGCGGCAACCGCCTTTTCAATATAAGTGTCAGCCAGCTCCTCGTTTCCAGGAAATTTTAGTAATATTCTGGCATATGTTTCATAATCAGTAGGCCCAATTTTTTCCGGCGTTTGCTTTAGAAAATAGGTATCAAAAGATGCCTTTGAATTAACAGAATCTTTTAACTTATTAAATGCGTAAGCTTTTACACCGTATAAATTTGGATAAGGCTCTTTTGATCCTGTAATACATTCGTCTGCCTTAGCGATTGCTTCAGCAAATAATCCCTGTGCATATTTCATCGATGCTCTGTAATAGCAGTTTTTAGGATCATCATCAGAATTAGCCAAATATTTCTCCAGGTACTCTGCAGATTTACCTACATTACTTAAATAATAGTATTGATTAAGATTTTCATATACAGGGCCAAAGGCAGGGTCTTTAGCGATGGCTTCATTATAGTACCTCATGTAAATTTCTTCTTGTGCCACACCCTGGGTTTGATAAATTTTACCAATCCTGTAAGATGCTCTTGCATAACCTGGGCTAATTGCCAGGGCATTTTCATAAGATGTTTGCGCCAAACCTCCCTCTGTTTGCTTTTTATAAGCATCCCCTAAATTGATGAACACATCAGGATCTTTCATGCCCTTTATTGCAGTAGCCATTTTTAATTTATCTACCGCATATGCAAGGTCACCATTTGGGGCATTAACATTTGCAAATCCAATTGCATTAAGAACAGCAGCACTTTTACCCTGGCTAAGGCTAATGGCTGTTTCAAATTGGTTTTTTGCGTCTTGTGCCTTATTTTCCAATAACTCGATATGCCCCATACCCGCCAGCAAAATGGGACTGTTACTATTGGCCATCAATGTTTTTTGATAAAGCGCTTTTGCGCTAGCAATATCCTTGTTATCATCAGGCCCAATCATTGCCTGACCGAGCCAGTATGCGGCATCCACATTAGCAGGATTTGCGGCAACCAATTTCTCAAAAACTGCTTTCGCACTTTTATACCGCTCATAGTACAAAAATTTTCTACCTTCTTCAATGGTTTGAGCTTTCAACACATTGCCGAAAAGTGCGATTCCAATAAACAATAATCCTGATTTTAACTTGTTCATTTTCTATTTTTTGTTTTATTTCTTACAATGTTATTAAATTATACACACAAACAGTAGTAACTCTCTATTCTTTTTTTAATTTTTCATTTAGATGAACTTTTCTCACGTTAAAAGAAATTTGCGCCGGCCAAAGGTAAGCTCTGCTAAAAACCAATTGGCCTTTCTCGTATTGCAAAAAACTTGTAAAGCCCGACCCAAGTCCCGAATAATTTTCTTTTAAAATGAAATACAATCCCCGTACCAAAGGATAGCGCCTGGTCATCATCCCCATCTGTGTAGGCTTTACGTAAGGCGTATCCAAACAAACCTCACATTTTACGTATCCGATTTTTATTTTTTTTAACATCCGCATCTGTGCAGTATCTTCCGGGTTGCCTATCCAGCTTATTCCAACAAGGCCAATTGCGTTAGTGTCTGTTGCAACATAATCCAACACTGCCTGGCTGTTTTTAACCGCTTTAACTACGTCATTATTAAACTGTTTACCCTTTAAAATACTATCGATTGCAAACCTCACCGTACTGGTAGCACTCAATCCGTCAAAAACCACTTTCTTATTATTCTTAAAAACTCCTGTAAAAAGATCCTGTAATCCTTTCAATGTAAAAAGGGTGTCCTTACAGTCTTTATTTAATACAATCGCAATGGCATCTGATGCAATCTTTTCACTCCTCGGCACATAATGCAATGTGTCATCAAAATATTTGGCTTCCTTATAGGTTAACCCTCTTGTTGTTATAACTAACCTTGTGGCGGAATCTCTAAAAAGATCTTTCAGGCATTCTGCTTCTGGCTTATACTGTGCGGTAATGGTAGTTCCCGGATAATTAGCCTCAAACACTTTTATCTGATCCTCAATTACCGGCCTGAACGATTCATCTACACTTATTTGTATTACTCCCTTTGTCGGCGTGTCTAATGGGCCGCTTTGCTGTGGCTGTTTACAACCAATCAAAAAATAATATCCAACCAATAATACCAAAATTCGTTGCGCCCGGTAAATAATTTGTTCCATTTCCTTCAATCGTTAAAATAGTTTTTTTGGTATCCTCTATACATTCTGAATATTCCATAAATCCAGCAAACAACAGCAAATATTTTTATTAGAGCCGGATCGTAATTGTTTAAAAAACGGGCTGTGTATTTTGTAGGAAACATAAAAAAGAAACCTGCAATGGTAAAAAAAATACCCATCCCATAATTACTGATAGAACGCATTTGGGAAATTCCTTTTTCTCTTTCGGTTATATGCTCCTTTTCAAATTCTTCTAATGCCATGATGTTTTTATTGATGTTAAAAAAACAATGATTACATAATTATTGCAGCCTTATTTACAAGCCCACTAAAGTTACATCAAATATCATTTTAGTTTTACCGCTTTACTGTCGTTTCAATCTTTAAATATATCTGCCAGTTCAATCTAATAAATCTAACCTACAGTTCAACTTTTCAACCTAATCAACCATATCAGACTGGTTAACTTTTGTAGGGCCTGTAAAATACAGCAATTATTACAAAATCAGTCAACTGAGGTAAACTTTACCGGGATAGTATAAAACACCGGTACATTTTGTCCTCCCTTTTTTCCGGGGTTCCACCGGGGCATTTTTTTCAACACTCTTATCACTTCTTTGCTAAATTCTGCACCTCCATCTTTTTCAATTTTAAAACTTTGCAAATCACCTTCAAAATCAACAACAAATTTCACTTTTACCTGCACCGTTTCGTTGCGTTCCAGGCTAACTGGTGTTTGTAAATTCCTTTCTAAAAATCGAATCAAAGCCTTTTCTCCCCCGGGAAATGAAGCCTGAATATCCGGGTTTTCGTAAGGCTGCTCAAGTTGGGCAACTGGTTCCACAGGAACTTTAGGCAGGCTCCCCACAGCAGCTGAACCTTGTACAACATCTTCCGGGCCAATTTCTGTATCGATGCTGGTTGTACTCCCAATCCGGATGTTACTAATGTCTTTTAACATATCTGTTGTATCGGCTTTCGGAACGATTACAATTGTTGATAAAAGCTTTGACTGGGAAGATTTGTTAATATTATGCAATACCTGCTTCGGCTCAGGGATTTTTTTATCTTCCTGGATATCCCGGGTAACAATATCCTGGATTACAGTATACACGGGTGTTGTGGTGCCGGAATCTGGTAAAAATGTAATTGCAGAAAGTAGTGCAGCAGAAATAAACATAATTGCAAGAGAAATTTTCATCCTATCGGGATAAAATTTTCGCAAGTCATATGCACCATAGGCTTTGTTTCTGTTTTCAAATAACAAATCCAATGCGTCACTTTTTAGGATGAGATCAATATTCATTGTAAAAGGTTTTGATGGTGAAAAAAATATTCAAAACCGGCGCCGTTAACATTGAGATACCAATACTTATATATTCCATAAAAAATGTCAGGCGGTAACAACAATTTACAGTTGGCTCATCACATCTGCATTAGCTAAACTATATTTGCGTCATGAAAATCCTGATGGTGTGTCTGGGAAACATTTGCAGAAGCCCAATAGCAGAAGGTATTTTAAAATACAAGATAAGTAAAGCAGGGCTTACCTGGCAGGTTGATAGTGCCGGAACCAATGGTTATCATATTGGTGAAGCGCCGCATCGGCTTTCTCAAAAAGTTTCATTAAAAAATGGTATTGATATTAGCCATCAACGAAGCAGACTGTTTGTACCGGATGATTTTGACAAATTTGATAAAATCTATGCGATGGCGAATGGAGTTATTGAAGAGATGAAGCAATTAGGTAAGGAAAAGTTTGACAGTTCAAAAGTAGATTTGTTTATGAACGAATTAAAGCCCGGTACCAATTTAGATATTCTTGATCCATTGTATGGACCAGAAGCGGACTATCACCAGGTATATGATTTAATAGAAAAAGCTTCTGAAGCAATGATTAAAAACCATCGCCAACCCAAACAATTAATTCCAACTCTATAAAAAATATAAACTTATAATTTAATAAAAAATGTCCAAACCATCCATACCACAAGGTACAAGGGACTTTAACGCTGAAGTAGTAAGAAAACGGCAATACATTTTAAATTATATCAAAGCTGTATTTGAATTATACGCATTTGAACCGCTTGAAACTCCTGCCATGGAAAACCTTGATACATTAATAGGTAAGTATGGCGATGAAGGTGATAAGCTGATGTTTAAAATTTTAAACAACGGCATCAGCAATCCGAAAAATACAGAAAAGTCAATAGCCGGATTTGAGAAAGTACTGCAGGGAAAAAGCAGTAGCGACCTTACCGAAAGGGCATTAAAATATGATCTCACTATTCCTTTTGCAAGATATGTAGCCATGAACCACGGCCGGCTTATATTCCCCTATAGGCGTTACCAGGTGCAGCCGGTGTGGCGGGGAGACAGCCCACAAAAGGGACGTTATCGGGAGTTTACGCAATGCGACGCAGATGTGGTTGGCAGCAGGTCGTTGTTTAATGAACTTGAATTGGCCTGCATTTACCACGACGTTTTTACCCGGTTAAAAATTAATGACTATGAACTAAGAGTAAACAGCCGGAAAATATTAACTGCCCTTGCTGAGGTATGTGCTGAAGAAGAAAAAGTAACCGCAATAACCACAGCCATCGACAAACTAGATAAAATTGGCATTGAAAGGGTAAAAGAAGAATTAAGAGAAAAAGAACTGAATGAAGACCAGCTTAGTATCATTGAGAGTTATCTTACAATGAACAACTGCCCGGCCGAAGAAATGACCAATGAAAAGAAATTAACCTTTTTAAAAGATTTTTTTAGAGATTCCGACGATGGGCAAAAAGGAATTGAAGAACTCGAGTTTCTAATTAAAAATTTACCGGCAGCAAACAACATTATCATCGACCTTACTCTAGCCCGTGGATTAAATTATTATACCGGAATTATCTTTGAAGCTAAAGCTCCGCCAACAGTAAAAATAGGTAGCATCGGTGGCGGCGGAAGGTATGATGACCTAACCGGGTTGTTTGATGTACCTGGTATTCCTGGGGTAGGCATAAGCTTTGGCGTTGACAGAATTTATGATGTACTAACGGAACTAAATCTTTTCCCTGAAGAAGTAGAGGCCGGCATAACTGCCCTTTTCTTTAATATGGGCGAAACGGAAAGTAGGTTTGCTTTTGAAGTGATGCAACAATTAAGGCAAAACGGAATTTCAGCTGAGTTGTACCACGAGTTTGCAAAAGTTAATAAACAGTTTCAATATGCAGAGCGAAAAAAAATTGCCTATGCGGTTATCATTGGAAGCAAAGAAATAGAGCAAAAATATTGCCTGGTAAAAAACCTGGCAACAGGTTTACAGGAGGTGGTGGTGTTTGAAAGATTGAACGATTTTTTTAACAGCAAATAAAATTCAGCATCTATATTTTTCTTCATTTATAATAAATCTTTTTATGCAATACGCTAAACGATTTGCCATATTTGTTGCCAGTCTTGTAATTTTTGCTTCCTGCAAAAAAACAAATACACAAGGACGAATGATACCCAATACTGCTGCAATTGTGGTACATATAAACGGTAATTCCACGTCCGAAAAATTACCATGGGCGGCCATAAAAGATAATCCCCTTTTTAAGGAAATATACGAAGACAGTTCTGTAACAGCTGCAATGAAAAAGCTCTTAGACAACCCGGAAAACTCCGGCATTGATATTAAAAAAGATATGCTCTTTTTTATACAAAAAGACAGTATGGGTGGCTACATTGGTTTTGAAGGAACTGTAAAAGATGAAACCGCATTTAAAAACTTCAACAACAGTTTACCCGAAAAAGGAAACGCAACTGAAAGTGATGGCATTCAGTATATCAGCCATTCACCTATGGCAGTTGGATGGAACAGTAAGAATTTTGTTTACACGATCGATGCACCACAGTTCGGCAGAACGGATGAATTAAGCAAGCGGATGATCCAGGATTCTATAAACATCGACAGCCCAAAACCAAGAGATATTTTAGCTACCTGCAAAGCAGTTTTTGCATTGCAGGAAAGCAACTCATTGGGCAAAGAGGAAAAATTTTCGAGCCTGATGGAAGAGAAGGGAGACATTCATTTCTGGATGAATACACAGGAATTAAGTTCAGGTGCAGGTACTCCTTCAGCCCTGGCAATGGTTAACCTGGAAAAATGGTTTACCGATAGCAGAACTACCGCAACGCTCAATTTCGATAATGGTAAAATAAGTATCAACAGCCGCGGCTATTCCGGCGATGAATTATCAGGCGTATTTAAAAAATACCAGGGTGGTAAAATTGATGAAGAAATGATAAAGCGCATACCTGATAAGGATATTGCTGCCGTAATGGCTTTAAACTTTAAACCTGAAGGTATTAAAGAACTACTAAAAACTTTTAACCTGGATGGTTTTGTAAATGTCGGGCTTACGTCGCTGGGCTTAAAAATGGATGATTTTATAAAAGCCAATAAAGGAGATGTTGTAATAGCTCTAACCGACTTTAAAATGAAACCTGATACTGCAGAAAAATCTATGATGGCTGATTCAATTGTTGTACCTCCATTTGCACAAAAGCCTTCGTTCAATTTTATTTTTGCTACTTCCATCGCAGATAAAGAGTCGTTTAATAAATTAATAGCCACCGGAAAAAAACTTGGCGAAAAATTTATAAACGAGGTAGATGTTCCGCTTGCCTTTAATAGCAATAACAATTATTTTGTGTTAAGCAACACCAAACAAACTGCAGATAAATACATTGCTGGCAGCAACAATACATTGAATTTTATCAGCAATATAAATGGGCAGCCATTTGGCGGTTATGTTAACCTGCAATCTATCATGAAGGCTTTTGAAAGTGAGGCGGCAAAAGACTCTGCCGGCAAAATCATGTACCAGGCATCTGTTAAGTTGTGGGATAATCTTTTATGGAAAGGCGGCGAATTTAAAGATGGTGCACTTACACAATCTTTCGAAATAAACCTCGTGGATAAAACCACTAATAGCCTGGTTCAACTAAACCAGTATTTCAACATTCTTGGAAAACTTTACAGCGAAAAAAGAAAACAAAGTATGGTGGGTTTGGAAGATGAGGCAGCACCTGCTGCCCCCGTGGAACCAACAACGAAGTCTGCTGCAAAAAAGCAATAAATTTATAGTAAAATACTCATTGGCCGCATGTACATAATGGGCCTCATAAAAAAGACGTTAAGAAAATTTGGATGTGTGGCGTTAAGAAATGAAATTGTTGTTACAATTGCAGGACTTGGCAATTTGTTCGTAAGTTTCACCAAAGCCCGGCCAATTACTGACGTAGGAGCTAATTTCATTTTAGCCAGACATTCAAATTTTTAGTCTTTTTTATGAAGCCTTGATTTTTCTTGTTACTTCTTTGCATTAAGGCAAAGAAGTAAATGAAGCCTAACAAATCTGGTTAAGCTTTTGGGGTCTGGCTTAATTATCCATTAATTTTATCTAATAAATAATCTGCCCGATAATTTAAGTGGCGGTAGATTTGTTTAACTATTCACATGCAGATATCACTTCAAAAAATTTTACCTGTTTTTTTCAATGCTGCAGATGTTAGCCATTCGCAGGTTTGGAACCAACCCGTTGTTTTTGATGAAGGCGCTAACACACACATTATTGCACCAAGTGGCAGCGGCAAAACGTCCCTCATGCATTTTTTATATGGACTTAGAAACGATTTTACCGGCGAAATAAAATACGACGACACATCGATAAAAGACTTTGATAAAGAGAAAAAGGCCACCCTAAGGCAACAAACGATCAGCATAGTTTTACAGGATCTGCGGCTATTTCCCGATCAAACAGTTTATGAAAATATCGCTATCAAAAGATTGCTCTCCACGTTTCATCCTGTCGATAAAATAGCAGCAATGGCAAGCAGGCTCGGCATTCAAAATAAGTTGCAGCAACTGTGCGGCACCTGCAGTTATGGTGAGCAGCAACGCATCGCTATCATAAGGGCATTACAACAACCATTTAAATATTTATTGTTAGATGAACCTTTCAGCAATCTTGATGAGGCCAACCGGGAAAAAGCAATGGAACTAATACAGGAAGAAGCCTCTGCACGCAAGGCTTCCATCATACTGGCCGATTTAAAAAAGATTGATTATTTCAACGCCGGCAGTATCCTGAATTTATAAAATCATGCAACTATCTTACCAGCATATAAAACCATTTTTAAACACCCGGCAAAATACAGCAAGCCGATGGATGGGTTATTTTGGGCTAGGCCTTGGAGTTATATTATTGCTCGTATCTGTTCAATTGTATATCAACATCAACGTATTATTAAAAGATAAAAATCCCCGCAAAGATGGCTACGATTATATATCAGTAACCAAACTCATCAGCAACGAAAATATGGCGGAGGCCCACAGTTTTTCTGATGCTGAAATAGAGGAAATAAAAACCAAATCATTTATCCAGGATGCCACTCCCCTGCTGGCAAATACATTTTTAGTTAAGGCCAGCGGTAGCAGTGCAATTCCCTTTACAACCGATCTGTTTTTAGAGTCAATCGATAACCGCTTTTTAGATACCATCCCCGAAAATTTTTCTTGGAAACAAGGGCAGGCAATTGTGCCGATCATCATTTCGGCCGATTATCTTGAATTGTATAATACGGTATTTGCACCCAGCAAAGATTTACCGCAATTTTCGGAAAAAAGTATTTCTGCTGTACTTATTCAACTGGAGTGTTATGCACCCGACGGAACCGCAAAAATTTTTAAAGCCAGTGTTGTTGGCTTAAGCAACCGCATCAATTCGGTATTGGTTCCCGAAAGTTTTTTAACCTGGGCCAACAAAACTTTAGGCAGCAATACCAATATCAATCCCTCCAGAATTTTTATAAAAACAACAGACGCCAACAATAGCGAACTATTGAATTTTCTGCAACAAAAAAATTACAATATCAATAAAGACAAAACTAAATTCGGCAGGGTAAAACAGTTGCTGCAAGCAATCGTAAGTGGCCTGTCTGGTTTTGGAGTTTTAATTATTTTACTGGCTATGCTGCTGTTTTCATTTTACCTGCAACTAATGATTGCCCGTAGCAAAGACAACCTGCAACTCTTGCTCACACTGGGTTATTCGCCAAACTGGCTCAGTAAAACCGTAGCCAAAAGATGGGTGCCCGTTTACACCGCCATCGTATTAACAGCCCTTATTTTAGCAGCAATATTTCAATGGGCTTTTCAGCAATTTTTCCTCAACAACCGCAGCGATTTATCGCCTTACCTGCATTGGATGGTAATAATTATTGCCGCTGTTCTATTGCTCCTTTCCATCTTCATCAATTACCGGCTGGTGAAAAAATTATTATTGAAATTGTAGGTTTACGAACCCTTCTATTCTGCCAATTTTCACACCAAAAAAATCCTGGTTATTTTTAAATAAATGGTACGCAAGCCATAGTTCCACATTCAACTGCGGACCTGCTTTTCGCTGCTACTCCGGCACAAAAGCCATTGCACCAATCCTCACCGGGGTATCCGCTTCAATCAGGCGTAGGCTTTTAGCATTTGTAATTTTATTGAACATTTTTAAGCGAAAAAGCCACAGCTAAACATATCTTTTAAATTAATAGAAACGGAATAGGATAATTAACTTCAACCGCAATCTTTTTGCCGGCCTCATAAAAAAGACGTTAAGAAAATTTGAAAGTTTAGCGTCAAGAAATGAAATTGTTGTTACAGATGGCAGGAATTGCAATTTGCCCGTAGGTTGCACTAAAGTCCAGTCAAATAATGAAGTTCGAGCTAATTTCATTTTAGCCAAACCTTCAAATTTTTAGTCTTTTTTATGAAGCCCCGTCCTACTGGCGTCAGCCGGGCGGGCTTTATTTTTCTTGTTACTTCTTTGCATCAAGGCAAATAAGTAAATGGAGACTACCTAATCAGGTGAAGATTTTGCGGCGGAAATTGACTACGCTAAAAGGGAATTTAATAGCGTAACGAATTTTATCTTATCAACACAACCGTTCCTTTTGTTTCTATTAATTTACCCTTTCTGTCTTTACCTTTTAAAAGCCACACATAGGTACCAGTTGGTTCCGGCTTTCCCATAAAGGTACCATCCCATCCGGCCATCATTTGGCTGGTTTCAAAAACTAATTTGCCGTTGCGGTTAAATATTCTGAAATAGGCAGTGCTGCTTATGCCTACCGGAGTTGGCCGGAAGATATCGTTGCGCCCATCTCCATTAGGCGAAAAGGCGTTGGGCAAATAATATGCAGGACCATCAAAAACGGTAATTCTCACGGTATCATAGCCAATGCAACCTGCAAAATCTGTAACCTTAACATCAAATACGTACTGGTGATCTTGCAGCAAAACGGTTGGATTAGCAATGTTCCGATCCGAGATAGAAACGCCCGTTAAAGGAGTCCAGCTCCAGGTATAGCTGCCACCCGGCCCGCCACCGCTAGCCTGTAATTGGTGTGGCAACGAATTACCGGTAACTGCAATAGTATCGTTTCCTGCAAATGCGGGCACTTCAGGCTGTACAGTAATTACTACTGTATCGATAATATGATAATTACAGCCATATTGATCGCTTACAGTAAGCGTATAATTGAACACACCAGCGGCATCCGGCTTAGCTGTTGTAACAGCTGCAGTTGGATTTTCAATTACACCAGCGGGCGCCCACAAAAAACTAACAGGCCCCGAAACCTTACCCACACTGCCATTTAACATCACCTGTGTGTTAAAACATACGGCCGTATCCTTACCGGCATTAGCATCAGGCTTTATCAAAATATTGAGTGTTATACTATCTTGCCGCTGGCAAATACCCCATTTTGCCGTCAGGTAATACTTGGTGGTATCAACAGGTGATGCCAACGGATTTTTTATCCCCGGATTACTTAACCCGGCGGCGGGTGTCCATTCAAAAATAGTAGTGCCATTATTCGTTTGAGGAAGCAAAGTGGTTCCAATGCCTTCACAAAAGGTAGTATCATTCCCTAATTCTAAGCGCATAGAATCAATTAATAAAACAGTGTCGGTTTTTGAAGCAATACATCCTTTTGCATCTTGCACACTCACTTTATAATTACCAACCAGTAATAATAATGTTGAACTGGCCTGGTATCCACTTATTGCTAACGGGTCGCTTGTGTAGCGGTAGGGCAAGGTTCCTCCGGCAGCCATGATGGTAATGTTTCCATCAGCTGTGCCGGTGCAAGTGGCACTGGTAACCGCAGTACCCATAGAAAGTATGGACGGTTCCGTAATCGAAATGATCGTATCTTTTACGCAATCACTGTTATCCCGTATGTGGATAGTAACATTTTCGGCTGCAGCAATATTATTGAAAACATTGCTGGCCTGGTACGCCCCCGAATTGATGCCATACTGATAAGGCGGCAACCCCAGGTTTGGATAAACAGCAATTGTACCGTTACTTAATCCGTTACAGGTTGGGCGGATTATGGTAACAGAATCAACTACCACCCGTGGCGCATTACCCACCAATACATCTTCCGTTATACTGCACAAAGTGCTATCAACAATGGTAATAGTATATGGACCCGAAAACAGGTTTACAAATTGGTTGAATGTTTGAAAATTCACCCCATCTATCGAATACCTGATGGGTGCAATACCAGCTACGGGGGTCACGGTTATTTTTCCATTTGCTGCAATTGCGCAAGAAGCTTTATCAATCACCGTGGTAACAATTACACCAGGATCATTATCAACAATGGCCTTAAAATAAAAAATACAATTATTAAAATCCTTTACTGCAATATTGTAACTGCCACCCGGCACTCCACCGAAAACATTTGATATTTGATAACTTGTTCCACTATCAATGGAAAATAAAAACGGTGGCGTACCAAGTGTCGGCATAATAATTATTTGCCCCGTGGCAGCCCCGTTGCAGGCTGCATTTATAGTGGTTGCAGTAGCTATTACACCGGGCGCATTACCAACTGCCTGCGAAAAAGAAAAGCTGCAATTGTTGGCATCAGTCACCAACAAGGCATAATCATTACCACCCGTTAAACCTTTAAACACGTTGGAAATTTGTGGTGCGCCCGCATTGATTGAGTATAAAAAAGGTGCCAGCCCATTTACTGGAGGTAATACCGTAATGATACCCGTAGTTGAACCCGAACATGCCGCACTTGCAGAGATAGCAGTAGTACTGGTGCCCGGGCCATCCAATACGGTAGACGGTACCGATACGGTACAATTATTAGCATCCTTTACCGAAATAATATAGTTGTTAGCAAGTAATCCGGTAAAAATATTAGAAGCCTGGGAAGTGCCTCCATTAAGGTTATAACTGTATGGTAGGGCACCATTAGCCGGAGATATCTGTATGGTACCTGTTGCAGATCCTATACAGGCAGTATTGGTGCTATCTGCAGAAGCACTGATTCCTGCTCCGCTTTTAACAATGGCGCTTAATTTAACTACGCAATTCACATTGTCCTTTACCTCTATGTTATAAGTATTGGGAGTAAGACTATTAAAAACAGCACTGGTCTGGAAAATAATCCCATCTGCTGAAAAAGAATAGGGAGCAATGCCCAAACCAGCGTTTACAGTTATGCTTCCGTTTGCAGCACTGGAGCAACTTGCGTCAATAGAACTAGCTGTTGCAGTTACAGAGCTTGTAGCATCCACAATAAAGGTATTGGTAGATGTACAACCAGAATTGATGTTTTTTGCAATCACTGTATAACTTCCTTTGGCAACAGTAAATAGGGGTGCGCTTTGATAGGTAACACCGCCATCAATAGAATAATTAAAATCCACACCGATAGGATTGGTAATATTTATACTACCGGTATTGCCATAATTACAGGTGGCTTTGGTGATGTTGCCTAAGCAGGTATCTGCCATTGCTTTTATTACAGTAATAGTATCGTAACCGGTAAGATCTAAACCACCCGAAAGGCAGGATGAAAAAGTTGTTTTTACAATATAATTGGTAGTAGAGTTGGATGCAGGACAAATATTATTAAAGGAAATGTCAAGTAAACCTTGCTCAGTGGTGGCAGTATCTGCTTTTGCAATAAATGCACCATTTATACCTAGCAACTCACTACTTACAAAACGGGAAGTTCCTCCATTGGGTGTAAACCGATAGCCTTCTTTTATAGCACTCCAAATGGTAGCATTTTTTCCTGGAGCCGCAACTGCTTTGGTTCTATCAAAGTTTTGAATACCCAAAATTGCCTTTCCATTGTCATTGGTTGGAGAGAGACAGGTTTTGTTGCCAATGAAAACATCTATCAATCCTGTAAATTCATAAATGACAATTTGGAAATCATTGGGTGTTACCAAACCGCACGGGTTAACCCCAAAAGTACCAACATGATAGTAGCTTACCACAAATTTTCTACAAGGTGCCGAGCCTTCTACCCGCCATTCTATTTTCCTGTCAGGAGGACTTGCATTGTAAACGGAATCAACCGGATCTACTCTTGCATCAAGATCCGAATAGGGGCCCATTATGGAAGCTTTTGGATAGTAGGTACTAAATATATCACACATATTCCCCTTGTCGTATGGGATTGTTTTTGAAATAAGATAACCATTGTAACAAGTTGCAGCATTGGCTTCATCGAAAGTTATAACTCCATTTGAGCCTACCACTACTTTATTATAGGTGGACCCATAAAAACAAAAGGTAAAAGGTAAATTAATAACGCTGCTAAATTCATCATCATTGTAAAGCGTCAGATCTTCCGACCCACTTGCAGTTACGTAAGCGTTAGGTACATATGGTATATTGTTTACTGTATAATCAGCAGTCGATTTTAAATGGGGTATTCTAAACAAGAGGTTAGTGCATGTTTGTGTACAGCCAATTTTTATAACCGATCCATTAATGTTTGTAGGCAGACAGTTTTGCGCAATGCTACTTTTTGCAATACTGCATATACCTAAAACCCAAAGAAATTTTACAATGATTTTTTTCATTGACGTAGGGGATAATTTATAGTTGCTAAAGTTATATTTTAAACCCGAAACGGCACATTTGATTCATTTTAAAAATTAGATAATTTAAATCCACGGGCTTCATAAGCCCAGAAGCCACAAAAATATTATTACTTTTGCATTTTATGGAAGTTTCAAAAAAGCAACAAATTCGCATAGCCATTCTGGATTTGTATGATGGTGTCTCTAACCAGGGCATGCGATGCATTAGAGAAATATTAAACCAATTTGGAGATCAATGCCAATTAGAGATTACATGGGATGAATTTGATGTAAGACAATCCCACCAAGTGCCTGATCTTTCTTATGATATATTTATTAGCAGCGGTGGCCCAGGTAGCCCATTAGATTCATTTGGCAGCAATTGGGAACAGGTATATTTCAAATGGCTGCATCATGTTCAGCGCTGGAACTATAACGAAGCTAATTTGCAAAAAAAGCATGTATTTTTTATTTGCCATTCATTTCAGTTGGCTTGCAGACATTTTCACATTGCAAAAGTCTGCAAACGCAAAAGTACCTCTTTTGGTGTTTTCCCCATTCACTTATTACATGAAGGAATTGAAGAAGCTATTTTTGAAGGGATGAAAGACCCTTTCTATGCAGTTGATAGCAGGGATTATCAGGTAGTTGAGCCAAACCATAATATGATTCACCAAATGGGAGCAGCTATATTGGTTATAGAAAAACATCGTCCGCATGTAAATTTGGAAAGGGCAATAATGGCAGTTCGCTTTAATGAATATATGATTGGCACTCAATTTCACCCGGAAGCTGATGCCGTAGGAATGAGCATGTATTTACAAACTGAAGATAAAAAGAAAACAGTGATTGAAAACCATGGAGAAGCTAAATGGTCGAGTATGATTGAACAACTAAACGACCCCGATAAAATCATGCATACCTACTCCCATATTCTACCCAATTTTTTAAGGATTTCTTTAGATAAGCTTACTCATGCCGAAGTTTACTAAATAATAGATCGAACTATTTTAATAAGGTAACATGTTCTATTTGCTCCTCCCAAAGCAGTATCATTATATGGTTAAAATGCAATTATTATTCGGTTTGCTTTTGGGTAGTTGATTAACCGGATATTTAAATTTACCCTACCTGCAAGGAAATAAAATTTAAGACGCAGCCCTGTTTTAAATATTTGGGTTTGAAGAGATACATCATTACTTTTAGCTATCAAAAAGATACCAGTTTTAGTTTCTTGAAACACTGTTTTAGTGATGTGCTCTTTAATAATACCATCAATCAAATTAAATTATGCAACAAAGTCTAAGGAAGCAGTTTAATGAAAATTTTACTGAAGCAAAATACCTGGCATATCTGCAAACAATTGAAAAACTACATCCCGGCTCACTGGAATTTCGTGTTGCCGAAACCCCTTTATTCATTCCTAAAGAATTTACTCAAAAAATGCTCGCTGCATGTGAGGATATAATAGATGTAATTGTGCAACCCAATTTTAAAGCACTTACTGACAGGGCAATACCAGACTCATTGCATATTCCAAATGAAACAAATCATACAGATTTTATAGCTTTTGATTTTGGAATTTGCGAAAATGAAAAAGGCGAACTGGAGCCACAACTGATAGAGATGCAGGGATTTCCTACCCTGTTTGTTTTCCAGGCGTTTCATACTAAAATTACGAGAGAATATGCAAATGTTCCACCAACCCATGATGCTTACCTGAATGGATACGATGAAGCATCATACCTGCAAATGCTAAAAGATATAATTGTAGGAGATACAAATCCAGAACAGGTTATTCTGTTGGAGATTTTTCCAGAGAAACAAAAAACAAGGATCGATTTCTATTGTACCGAAGAGGTATTGGGTATTTCAACTGTTTGTGTTACCAAACTAATAGGAGAAGGTAACAAGTTGTATTATGAAAAGAATGGAAAGAAAATAGAAATAAAGAAAATATACAATCGGCTCATTTTTGACGATTTAGATAAACAAGACAACCTGGGAGATATCATTGATTTTTCACACAAATGGGAAGTAGAATGGGTATCACATACAAACTGGTTTTATCGAATCAGTAAATACACATTACCATTAATAAACAACCGTTTTGTTCCACCTACATATTTTTTAAATGAATTAAAAACTACACCAGTTGATTTAGAAAACTATGTTTTAAAACCGTTATTCTCTTTTGCAGGTATGGGCGTGGTAATTGATGTAACCAGTAAACACATCAATGAAATAAAAGATCCCGAAAACTGGATACTACAGCGCAAAGTAAAATATGCCGATATTATACAAACCCCAGACGGCACTGCCAAAGCAGAAATACGACTGTTCTATTTTTGGAAAAAAGGCTGGTTGCGACCTGTAGGCGCTCATAATCTTTCAAGGTTAAGCAAGGGTAAAATGATTGGCACCAGGTATAATAAAGACAAAACCTGGGTTGGTGGTACAGTTTCATTCTTTGAACTATAAAATACTAAACAATGAATAAAGCAATACTTACATTTGAAACGTTTTTACAGCAATTTGAAAAAACACTTTCTAAAGCAGCAAGTCAAAAAAATCCTGCGCTGTATTTATATCAAAATAACGCACGCACTCCTTTATTTATGTTAGAAGGATTAGCAAAACTCTATAGTAGTATTTATAATCAAAAAAAAATCAGTAAACTAAAAGAGCATTTTAAATTGTTGGAAGATGCGTTAGGGGCAATTGACTATTACGACTCAATAGCCAGGCAATTAGCAAATAATAAAAAAATACCACCAGAAATTAATCAATATTTACTAGCACAAACAAGAGAGAAACTACAACATTTGAATGAGTTACTCATTGAAAAAAAATGGATTGGTGATAATAATCAACGCTTGGTAAAAATCAGAAAAAAATTAAAAGAGATCAATTGGCTTGAAGATGAAAAGAACATAGAAGAAATAAAAACATTTTATGGGGAAGCTATATACGAGATAATTGAGTTTACTCAGACTACTAATTACCACTTTGATAACATGGAAGAAGATGTACATGAGTTAAGGCGGAAGTTAAGATGGTTAAGTATATATCCTCAGGCATTACAGGGCTGTGTTCAACTAGCTGAAAGCAAGACAAAATCGAAGAATCTATCAAAATATCTTACCAAGGAAATAATAAATTCTCCATATAATCAAATGCCTGCTGCAGGTGACAATCATTATATATTAAACCTTAACAAAAGTTACTTCCTTGCTTTAAGCTGGATTATTGCTGAATTGGGCAAATTGAAAGATAGCGGCTTAACAATAGTAGCGATAAAAGAAGCTTTGCAACAAACTGAAGCTATAAATGAGGCGGATGCTCTAAACAAAACTTACCGCATGTTAGGACCTAAACAAATTAAGTTACCTGTTTTACTGAATGAAGCAGAAAAGATAAGTAAAATTTTTTTTGATGAGAAAAATCTTGAAAACTTGGTTATTGGAATTAACAAGTTAAATTAAAGGATTCACATGGTATCCCCAGATACTCTTCATCAATTACTAAAAAAAAGGAAAGAATAATTTCAAACTAACAAACATGAAACCTTCCCGAACGCAAAAAAGCCTCAACAAATACATGTTGAGGCTTTTTAAAAGAATATGGCAACTACTTACTCTCCCGCATTGTTGTGCAGTACCATCAGCCATAAGGGGCTTAACT
>JANYCA010000183.1 GCA_025360525.1 Chitinophagaceae bacterium
AATTTAATCCACCTACAAACCAGGAAACAGTCTTGCTGCCCATTGCAAAATTGGAAGAAGTTTTAAGTTCATGTTCTGCCCACGCTGTTTCCAAATGCTTTGTTTCGTCTAACGCTACCGTTTCAAACTCGGTATTTTCTACCACATGTGCCAATTGAAATACGAGCGATAAGGTAAGCCCCATTACAGCATGAAAGACAAAAAATCCTGCAAGCCATGGGCCAGCACCCCATACCATTGCAGGCAGCACCATATAAAAAGAAACATACATAGCCTTGGTAATCCAAAAAATCAAATGACTTTTTGTATTCATTTTCCATGCATCGGTTGTGTAAATTTTACGGGTAAAATATTTAGTGAAATCCATAAAGAACAGCCAGAATATGGAAGACAAAGCGTAGATAGGAATAAGGTATACATGTTGCACTTTGTGAGCAGGAACCCATTTCTGACTTTCGCATTGCCGGATAATCGGGCTCTTTGCAATATCATCATCTAACCCATCAACATTGGTGTAAGTATGGTGTATGATATTGTGTTTTTGTTTCCAGAAAAAAGAACTGGCACCCATTGCATTGGCAGACAAACCCAACCCATCATTTATCCATTGTTTAGTACTATAGCTACCATGGTTGGCATCATGCATAACAGAAAACCCTATGCAGGCTAGATTATAGCCTAATAAAGCGCATAATAATAATGCAACTAAATTTGCGGGGTGTAAAAACATTAAACTACTGTAAATGACGACAGCGCTTCCAATGAGAAGTATTGTTTTAATGTACAACCTCCAGTCACCGGTTTTTTTTATTTTTTTTTCAAGGAAATACTCATCTACTGCGGCCTTGAGACTTCGGTAGAAAAGGTTGTTGCGATTGTCGAAGATAACTTTTGCCATGGCACTGCAATATTGGATAAATCTTAAAAAATAGATGAATTATTTCAGAAAGAATAATAAACCATAGAGTTAAGTTAACAATTGGGTTAATTCATTTTAAAAGGCACCGTCATTTCAAACGCAGGAATTGTAACATCAAATTGTTTTTTATTAAGAACGTTTTCCATTAAATATGTACCATACATTTTCCCCATCTCAGTCTTTAAGTTGCATCCGCTTATATATTGATATTGAGTGCCGGGATTAATTTGTGGCTGCACCCCTATAACTCCCTCCCCTTCTACCTCACGCAAACTTCCTGCAGCATCAAAAATATACCAATGCCTGCGAAGTAATTGAACTGGATACGCATTGTTGTTATCAATAGTAATCCGGTAAGCAAACATAAATTCATTACTCAACGGATTGCTGTATTCCGGCTGATAAAAAGTTTCCACCGAAACGGTAACACCTTCTGATATTTTTGAAATCATTTTAATAAATTGAGTATTGTAAATGTAATTAAAACGATGATATTTTGCTCTAATTTAGTTTATTCATAATTGTTAATTATCGAACTATGCCCATCAAAACACATAATACAGCATTGGCGAGGTAACTATTCTTTGGCAGCCGGATAAACGCATTCATTCTGCCATTTGCTTTAAAGGGTTACCAGCTGTTTTTGATCCCCGAAAAAAACCATGGATAAATTCAGAAGCGGCATCGACGCAGGCAATTGTTGAACAAGTAAAAAAATACCCTAGCAGCCCATTGTCAATTTTAAAATTACCTCCATTGTAAATGCTTTATTAACCCATTTTCTTTGTAAGCTTATACCCATTCTTTAACAACCATTGCAGCACTTTATCCCGGTTATCGCCCTGAATAATAATTTCTCCATCTTTTACTGAACCACCTGTACCACAAAAAGATTTGAGTTTTTTCCCTAACGCTTCCCTGTCTGTTTCTAAGCCGGTAAACCCTGTAACCAAGGTTACCATTTTACCGGCACGTTGCTTTTTATCTAAATTAATTCTCAATTTTTGTGCGGCCGGCTCAAGTGTAAGCTGCTCATCAAAAGATTCTTCTTCAATCTTACAATCAGGATTTGTAGAGTAAACCAAACCTCCCAAAGAGTTGATTTTTTTCTTTATCATAACAACATTTTTAAAGGTTTGTTTAAACAGCAGTTTTAGCTTTTAAGCTTAAATCCAGGCTACGGGCTTGGTGGATAATGGCACCGCTGGATACATAGTCAACGCCAGTAGCCGCATAGGATTCTATGTTTTGCAGGTTAATTCCGCCGCTTGCTTCGGTTTCATATTGGCCATCAATAATTTTTAATGCCTCAACTATTTGCGCAGGGGTAAAATTATCCAGCATTATCACCTGTACTTTTCCGGTTGCCATTACTTTTTTCACATCTTCTAAATTCCTGGTTTCTACTTCTATCCGTAAACCTGGCTTAATTGTTTGAACATAGTTGCAGGCTTTTTCAATTGCTTTTCTAATACCACCGCAATAGTCAATATGGTTGTCTTTTAACATTATCATATCATACAATCCAAACCTGTGATTGGTACCGCCGCCAATTCTCACTGCTTCCTTTTCCAGCAACCTGAAATTGGGCGTGGTTTTACGGGTATCCAGCAAACGGGTTTTATATCCTTTTAATTTATCAACATAGGTTTTGGTGAGCGTTGCAATACCACTCATTCTTTGCATACTATTAAGCACCAAACGTTCACATTTTAAAATAGTATGTATGTCTGCAGCAATTTCAAAAGCAATTTCACCGAACTGCATTTGGTCGCCATCTTTTTTAAAAGCATTAAACTGCACATTGCGCTGTACATATTTAAAAATTTGTTCCGCCACATCCATACCAGCGAGCACGCCATCTTCTTTAATTTTTAATACAGCTTTCCCCTCAGCATGGGCGTCTATGCAGCAAAGCGTTGAATGATCCCCGTTGCCAATATCTTCGGCAAGTGCATTTTTTATTAACGTATCCAGTTGCTGGTTGTAATTTATCATTAGCAAATCTAAAAATAAAAATCCCGGCAATAGCTGCCGGGATCAATTTTAAATGTATTTCTTATGATTTACCTGTTTTCAAACCTCAGTTCCTGCAGCGACTGTGCCTCGCCTTTTTGCTTCATAAAAATGGTAGTGCGAAAGGAACCATTTTTAGTAACCAGCGTTCCAATACAATACTCAGAACCCGCATTTTCACCCTTGTGAATAATATCAAAACCTTTTACAGGATTGTTGCTAAAAAAGTCTTTTAATACCAGCTCAGCCTGACTTTTACTATAGCTGTTGCTTTTGTCTGGCATACTGATTTCAACATTTGTATCAAAAAAACGGGCCACCTGGGCCGCATTACCCACTTTCATAGCAGCAACAACCTCTGCAATACTTACTTTTTGGGAAAATGATGAAATGGTAGAAAATAAAACGATTATAATTGTCAATATTTTTTTCATGGTATGATAATTTATTGTTTGCAATAACAAGCTAAGAAATTGATTTTAATAAAAACAATGTAACAGTGATAGCTGATCTGTAAATATATAAAGTGCTATCATGTTTATGTTACTTACAATACTATTAAGTCTAAAAACGTGCCAATCAGCTAGTTTATTAGACAACCAGCATAATTGTCTAAAACTTATGACAAACGGCCAATTAATAAAGCTGCAAAAAAGTTAACTTTGGCCTATGAATAATAAAAAAGCAATTCTGGTTATAATGGACGGCTGGGGTCTTGGTAAAATTAAAAGTAGTGATGCCATACAAAATGCCAACGTTCCATTTGTTAGTTCGCTATACCAACAATATCCAAATAATACCTTAATTACCTGTGGAGAGTTAGTTGGGCTTCCGGACGGACAAATGGGCAACAGTGAAGTTGGTCACCTCAATTTAGGTGCTGGCAGAATAGTTTACCAGGAGTTGCAACGCATTAATGTGGCCATTAAAACAGGCGAATTTCAGCAAAACTTGGTATTGCTCAACGCCATTGATTATGCAATTACTAATAACAAAACCCTTCACCTGATGGGGCTTGTAAGTGATGGTGGCGTTCATTCCCATATCAATCATGTAAAAGCACTTACCTCACTTTGTGCAGCGAAAGGTTTGCACAATGTACTTATTCATGCTTTTACAGACGGAAGGGATACTGATCCAAAAAGTGGTCTTGGTTTTTTAACTGATTTGCAGGAACATTTAAATAAAAGTACCGGCACCATCGCAACGGTTATAGGCCGCTATTTTGCAATGGACAGGGATAAGCGCTGGGAGAGAGTCAAGCTGGCATACGATGCAATGGTGAATAGCATTGGAACAGCTGTAACAGATGTTTTAAGCGCTGTAAAAAAATCTTATGAAGATGGCGTAACTGATGAGTTTATTAAGCCAATTATTAATGCAGGTACCAGCCTTAATACAAAAATGAAAGATGGAGATGCTGTAATTAGTTTCAACTTCCGGACTGACAGGTGCAGGGAAATAACGGAGGTTCTAACACAAACTGACATGCCGGATGCTGGTATGCACAAGCTAAACCTGCACTACACAACTATGACGCAGTATAATCATAGTTTTAAAGACATTAATGTAGTTTTTGAAAATGATGATTTGATAAATACGCTGGGTGAAATTTTGCAACAACAGGGTAAGACGCAAATCCGTATTGCTGAAACAGAAAAATACCCACATGTATCCTTCTTTTTTAGCGGCGGCAGAGAAAAACCTTTTGAAGGAGAGAAAAGAATAATGATCCCTTCGCCCAAAGTTGCTACCTACGATTTAAAACCTGAAATGAGCGCTGTAGAATTAACAGATGCTATTATTCCTGAAATTGAAAACCAAACAGCAGATTTTATTTGTTTAAACTTTGCAAATGCAGACATGGTTGGCCATACAGGCGTGTGGGAAGCAGTAATTAAAGCAGTAGAAACGGTTGATGCTTGCGTAAAAAGAGTAGTAACAGCAGCTTTAAATAATGGTTATACTGTGTTGCTTTTAGCAGATCATGGTAATGCTGACTTTGAAATAAATGAAGATGGCAGCCCAAACACAGCACATTCTTTAAACCCTGTGCCTTTAATTGTAATTGATAAAGATTGGAAGGGAACAGTTAAGCACGGAAAATTGGGAGATATTGCACCCACCATTTTAACGATTATGGGATTGCCGATTCCTAAAGAGATGACTGGTGATGTTTTAATCAGTAACTAATAAAAAAATACACAAAGCCTAATTCCAAACTTGCGGACCAAGTTATAAGTGGTAAATTAATAACAATGTGATATAACACAGCCTTCATACAAATTGATTCAAATTTACCCGCAATAAAATAACCTAAAATCATGTTGAAAAAAATCGGCTTCGGTTTGTTGATAGCTTTAATTGCCGTACAATTTATCCCGACACCAAAAAACATTAATTTAACCGCCTCAGCTACTGCCAACGATATCAGCAAAGGAATACCAGTACCGGACGATGTTAATACAATACTAAAAACAAGCTGCTACGATTGCCATAGCAATAATTCCATTTACCCCTGGTATGCATCTATACAACCGGTTGCCTGGTGGTTGAATGACCATATAGAGGAAGGCAAAAAAGAAATCAACTTTAATGAATTTGCCAGTTACAGTTTAAGGCGCCAGTATAAAAAGCAGGGTGAAATTATTGAACAGGTAAAAGAACATGAAATGCCACTTAGTTCTTACACATTAATACACAGGAATGCAGTATTAAGTGAGCCCAAAAAGCTTGCGCTTTCTAATTGGGCGAAAGTATTAAAAGATACGATGCAGAAAAAATACCCTGCTGATAGCCTTAAAAAGAAACAATAAAACCCCCGCTGCTGGTTTGCAAAAAACAAAAAAATCATATAAAAAATTAGTAGCTGGATGGATGTTGCTATTGATAGTCCTTCCGTTGCTTTTTACGTTACTTTTTTTAGTTAAACAGCAGTTAGTACAGCACCGTATGTTTGAAAAAATAGAGCAGGGTTATGTTAGTACTTATCGCTTTGCTACCGTCGATCTTTATTGGATAAAAACAGGGAAAGAATTATTGGTAAAAGGTAAATTGTTTGATGTTAAAACCTATACAATTACTTCAGATTCTATTGTTGTTACCGGCCTGTATGATGATGAAGAAGAACTACTGAAAACAACCTGTTTACAATTTGCAAACAGTAAAAATGATCCCCCCACACCATTACAATTGTTATTGATGAAAACATTTTTTTCTCCGGCATTCACTAATCCTCCGGATGACACTTTTTTAAGTCTTCAATTTATTTTTGTTGATGGCAATATTTTACCTGTTGGTGAAAAAACATTTGTTTCAATGTATTACCCTATAGTTACACCTCCTCCACGTAATTTGAGTTAATACACAGTTTCCGCTATTAACTCATAACTCATGATGGGCTTGCTTATAATTAGCATAGCCGGGTTACCAATATTTACTAAATGAAACAAATATATTTAGTAGTGTTGTCCTATTTAGTGACACCAACTACTCATGCACAAAACGTGCCTATACTGGATACCACACAAAAAAATATTACACTGGAAGAGGTGGTAATTTCTGCCAATAATTTTAAAGAAAAGAAAAAAAATGTTGCCCAGTTAATTGACGTAATCACTGCAAAAACTATTGCCCAAACCAATGCTCAAACTACGGGTGATTTGCTGGTAAATACAGGTAAAGTATTTGTACAAAAAAGTCAACAAGGTGGCAGCAGCCCTGTTATTCGGGGATTTGAGGCAAGCAGGATTTTATTGGTAATAGATGGTGTAAGAATGAACAATGCCATTTACAGGAGTGGGCATTTACAAAACATTATTACTGCCGATCAAAATATGCTTAGCAGGGTAGAAGTATTGTATGGCCCCAGCTCCACCATTTACGGGAGCGATGCACTGGGTGGCGCTATTCATCTAATTACAAAATCACCAGTATTATCAGGTACAAAAAAAATGCTTGTTACCGGATCTGCATTTAGCCGCTATAGTTCGGTAAACAACGAAAAAACTTTTCATGTTGATGCCAGCATTGGTGGCAAAAAATTTGCCTGGCTTCAATCCTACAACTTCAGCGATTTTGGTGATATGAAAATGGGCAGCCACTACCCGGAGAAATATTCCAATTTTGGAAGCAGGGATTCGTTGGTTGTTATCAGCAACAATGTAGATGATATAGTGGCCAATAGCGACAAAAGAATCCAAAAATTTTCTGGTTACAAACAATGCGATATCATGCAAAAATTATTGTTCAAACAAAATGAACGCATAACCCACTCATTAAATTTCCAGTTCTCCAATACCAACAATGTGCCCCGGTACGACAGGTTGCAGGATATAAAAAATAACAGGCTCCGTTTTGCAGAGTGGTTCTATGGCCCGCAAAAAAGATTACTGGCTGCATATGAGTTAAATGCGGAAAAGGCATTGGGTTTTGATGCTGTAAAAATCAATATTAATTACCAGGATATTGAAGAAAGCAGGCAAACAAGGGAGTTCAGGCGATACGACCGTTTTGATAGCAGGATTGAACAGGTAAAAGTATTTGGCACCATCATCAGCGGAAGAAAAATAATGGGTAGTAATGAACTGTCTGTTGGTGTTGATATGCAACTAAATGATGTACAATCAACGGCATTTCGTAAAAATATTATTACCGGGGCACAAACAAAGTTGGATACCCGTTATCCCGACGGTAAAAACACTATGAATTACGTTGCTTTGTTTGCACAGCATATTTATAAATTCAGCAACCAGAAATTGGTGTTGAATGATGGTATTCGTTTACAGTCTGCACACCTTAAAAGTGCCATTAAAGACAATTCTTTTTTTAAGCTTCCCGATACAACTGTAACACAGAATAACATAGCCGTTACGGCTAATATTGGCCTTGTGTACACAGCAACAAAAAACACGGTTTTGAGAGCCACCCTTTCATCCGGTTTCCGGGCACCTAACCTGGATGATTTAAAGATATTTGAATCTGCTACGGCCGCAAAACAGGTGGTGGTGCCTAATGCTGATATAAAACCAGAATACACTTACAACGCAGACGTCTCTATCCAGCAAAAAATAGGAGCAAAATTCAGTTTTGAATTGACTAGCTTTTATACGCTATTCACCAACGCTATTGTTAAAGCCCCCTATCAATTAAATGGGCAAGATTCTATCAACTACAATGGAACCATTAGCCAGGTATTGGCAAGTCAAAATGTAAATAAAGCAAGCGTATATGGATTTACCGCAGGTTTTAATGCTGAAATAGTTAGTGGCCTAACCTTAGCAAGCACTATTTCTTTCACACACGGAAGCTTTGATGCGGATGCGTCCAAAACATCGTCCGTTTATGAGAAACAATCTGACGGCAGCTATTTGTTAGTCAATAAAAAAGTTTCGAGTATTCCCCTTGATCATATTCCGCCTGTTTACGGTAAAACCAGTTTGAGTTACGGGTATAAGATTTTCAACACTGAATTTTCAATTTTATACAATGGCTGGAAACGTTTGGATCAAATGAACGCTTCGGGCGAAGACAATGCGCAATACGCCACTGCTGATGGTTTTCCGAGTTGGATAACAGCCAACTGGAGAGGAAATCTTTCTATTACCAAAGCATTGCAATTGCAACTTGGGGTAGAAAATATCTTTGACAAAAACTATCGTTATTTTGCTTCCGGCTTTTCTGCAGGTGGAAGAAATTACTTTGTTACCATTAGGGCTACGCTGTAACTCTTTTTATTGAAATTTATAAAGAGGTTTAAATATCAAAAGATTTAAGCCTCTTTTTTTATACATGCAGCTAATAAGCAAATCAATTTGCCTATATTTATGGTGTAAACCAAGCACAAATATGACTGAAGAGCAAATGCTGGCTGGATGTCTTAGAAATGATGCCGCCTCCCAAGATGCTTTATATAGCCGATTTAGCCCCCGCATGTTAGGGGTGTGCTATAGGTTTGCTAAAAACAGGGAAGATGCTGAAGACATGCTTCAAGAAGGGTTCATCAAAGTATTTTGTCAAATTCAGCAGTTTAGAAACGAAGGTGCACTGGAAGGATGGATAAGACGCATTGTTGTTCATACCTGCATTAATGTATTGAAGAAGAATAAAAAGTTCTCTGATAGTGTTGATATTGTTCAGGCCAGTGGAATAAGCGTTAGAGAAGAAAATATCCCTTCGATAATGCAGGCGAAAGAGGTGGTAGAATGTATACGCCTGCTTCCGTTAGGATATAAAACTGTTTTGAATTTGTATGCAATTGAAGGCTACTCTCACAAGGAAATAGGGAATATGCTGGACATTGAAGAAAGCACCAGCCGCTCGCAGTATACAAGGGCAAAGGCCATGCTGGAAGATGTTTTAATAAAAAAGAGAATTTTACTTAAGCCAAAAGATAAAGCTGTTACTGTTAAAATAGCAATGGCTAATAACTAATACCAAAATAAACCAAAACAACTAACGAACGCTTGTACAAATGGAAAACAACCCTGATATGGTGAGTTTTGAAGATTTCATACAACAGCAATCCGATGATTTCAGGATGTACCCTTCTAAAAGGGTTTGGCATAGTGTGTACAACAATCTTCACCCCGGCAGAAAATGGCCATCTATTTCGATGTGTATTGTATTGCTAACTACTTTATTCCTGGTTGGTTATTTAAATACCAGAGATACCCACGGTAAAATCACTCAATACCAACTTACCAAAAATTACGCTGCCAGTTATTCCAAACTTGCTGATAATGCGTCTTTAATTCTATTGAATGAATCGTATTTATCTATTCTTAACCTAAACAGTACAACCGATAACTTAGTATCTCAAAATAAAATTGGTACTGCCTCCATTTACTTAGCCAACCTAACTTTTACGAAAGATAAAAGTAACATAGCGGTATGGACCACTAATAGCAACAACAATACCAATATTGTAAATGATAAAAATCTATCTGCTATTTCTGGCAAATCAACTCTTACCTACAGTTCTCATTCATTAAATTCTACTATATCAAGTTTAACAGCCCCCGTAAGCAAAACTGCATTAAACGATGAAACGAGCAGTTCTTTGGATAAGCCAGCTAAAGCTTCTAATCAAGTAACTTTTGCAATTATAAATTCAGAAAAAAACATTACAGAAAAGGAAGGAAATTTACATGAACAAGATGAACTGTCGCCCTTAATAAACAAACGCCTGAGTAATGAAAATAATATTACTTTATTTGCCATGCCGGCTGAGGCAATTGCAAAAAATTCAATATCAGAAACAGCCCTAACAAAAATTACCATTAGCACGGGTGCCACTTCGCAAGTAAATAACACCAGCATAAATCAAGGCGAAAAATCGTGGATTGAAAACTATGCATTGTATAATAAACCAGTAGCCAAAAAATGGAAAGGCAGAGTTGAGACCCAGCTGTACATAACCCCATCCGTTGTATACAGGCAATTGCTCGATAATGCTGCTGATAAAAACAGGGGCTTAAATTCCATTTCCAGTTCTGCCAGCAATACTGATGTAAACAATCGTGTAAAGCAATCGCCTTCTCTTGGTGTAGAAATGGGCTTCAACTGGGTTTACCAGTTACCGAAAGGGGTGAAAATGAAAGGTGGATTTCAAATAAACTATACACGGTTTACAATTCATGCATTTGATAATCACCATCCAACAGCTACAGCACTTAGCATGAATAGCTCTACCAATAATTTATTGTATGAAGTTTTCAGGGCCACTCCATATTCAAACAGCGTTGGACTCGATGCGGTAAATTTACACAACCAGACAGTACAGCTTTCAATACCAATGGGGCTGGATGTTAAGCTTGCAGGAAACGACAATATGGAGTGGTATGTAGGTACTACCCTCCAACCAACGTATGTATTAACCGGAAAATCTTACCTGTTATCGTCTGACGGAAGGAATTACGTGAAAGAAAATTCCATGCTTAACCGTTTTAACATGAACGCCGGATTTGAAACCTATTTATCATTTAAGAAAGATGGCTATACATTGCAAGTAGGGCCACAGTTAAGAACCCAACTCTTTTCAACCAACAGCAAAATATTTACTATTGAAGAGCGTTTGCAAGGCTATGGTTTAAAAATTGGCATCAGCAAAAAACTTTGATAACAATATAATTTTGTACCAGTAGCATTACAATTTTTTCACTACTGATATCTTATTTAATGGCTCCCAAGAGCACAATAAAAAACAAAAACCACTGCCCTGTACCTGCAGTGGTTTTTTGTTTTACAGGATGTTTCAGGCTATTTTTGCTACATGAAAAAAATCATGTTGTATAGCCTAATTACTTTCTTTCTATATGCCTGCAATAATCAGCGTAAGCAGGCTGAACAGGCTTCTTCTACAATGGATAGTACGGTAGCATTTTTTCCGGTTACTTCCTTTTTAAAAGGCCAATTAATGGCGCTTGATTCTTTACCAATAACTGTTTTACGTATTGTAACCATCAAAGGAAAATCAGATTCTTTTTGGATAAAAAAGGAAAATGTACTGCCCTTATTACAGGATTTTTTTACACAGGAAATTAACACAACTAATCTTACAGCTTTTTTTAAGGAATCCAAATTTAACGACGAGGGTGTAGATGCCATTACCTTTACTTACGAACCTAAAAGCTCCCTGCCTGACAGTATTTCATTGAAGCATTGGGATGTATATGTTAAGCTGCAAACGGGTAAAGTAAAAAGGGTGTATATGGTAAGGCAGGTAAAACAGGGAGCCGAATTATTCACTTTGCAACTTACATGGGTTACAGACAAATGGGCTAAAATTGTAACTATTTTAAAAAAACCATCAGGCGAAAGTGAATTGATAAAAGTAGAACAGTTCGTGTGGGGCTTTTAGTTATAAATAAGTATTCTATTTGATATTTATTTTATCCGAGCCTTTGCTAAATCCTATACAATTTCCATGACACAGCAGGAATTTTCCGACATATCATCTACCCTACCGATTGAGCCGGGTATTTATAAATATTACGATAGCAACAACGACTTGTTGTATGTAGGAAAGGCAAAAAATTTGCGTAAAAGAGTTAGTTCGTATTTCTCCAAAACCTTTACCAGTTACAAAACACATGAGCTGGTGCAGCGGATTTGTAAAATAGAATTTACCATTGTAAACAGCGAACAGGATGCATTTTTATTAGAAAATTCGTTAATTAAAAACTTTCAGCCCCTCTTTAATATCAACCTGAAAGACGATAAAACGTATCCCTATATCGTTATAAAAAAAGAACCCTTCCCCAGGGTGTTTTTTACCCGTAGAAAAATAAACGACGGCTCGCAATACCTTGGCCCGTTTACCTCAGTTGGCAAAGTAAGAGAACTTTTGGACTTTATAAAACAGACCGTTCCTTTAAGAACCTGTAAGCTAAACCTGACCAGTACCAACATAGAAAAAAAGAAGTTTAAAGTTTGTTTGGAATACCACCTTGGCAACTGCAAAGGCCCCTGCGAAGGGCTGCAAACATTATCTGATTATGAAGATAACCTTAGCCGGTTGAAGGATATTTTAAAAGGCAATCTTTCCACTGTTATCCAGCATCTAAAAAAAGAAATGCAGGAGGAGGTAGAAAATATGGCCTTCGAAAAAGCTGCTATTATACAGAAGAAAATTGAGCACCTGCAAATTTATAAGGCAAGTTCTACTATTGTAAACGAACGCACCGGCACGGTGGATGTATTCAGCATATTAGAAGAAGGTGATATAGCCTATGTAAATTACCTGGCAGTCACCAACGGCAGCATCATCCTTACAAAAACCATCATCCTGCAAAAAAAATTAGACGAAAACGCAGCTGAAGTTTTAGCATTTGCAATAGCACAAATGAGGGAAACTTTCAACAGCGAGGCCAAAGAAATTATTCTCCCTTTTACTATCGATTATCCGGATGTAACCATCAGCATTACAATACCAAAAGCGGGTGATAAGAAAAAGTTATTGGAGCTGTCAAAAAAAAATGTAAACTACTTTAAAGCAGATTTGCACAAGAATAAAATGTTGCTGCTGGAAGATAAAACCGACATGCAAATTAATACGGTGCTGGAGCAGATACAAACCTATCTTCACTTGTCGGCCTTACCTGTGCATATTGAATGTTTTGATAACTCTAATTTTCAGGGCAGCTACCCTGTGTCGGCAATGGTTTGTTTTAAAAACGGCCAGCCAAGTAAAAATGATTACAGAAGATTTAATGTAAAAACTGTTGTGGGAGCCAATGATTTTGCCACCATGACAGAAGTGGTGCACCGCCGTTACAAAAGAGTAATAGAAGAAGGCTTACCACTGCCGCAACTTATTATCATTGATGGTGGCAAAGGGCAGTTGAGTGCCGCCATGGAAAGCATTAATGCATTGGGACTTGCAGGAAAATTAACTGTTGTAGGCCTGGCAAAAAATGAAGAAGAGCTATTTTTTTATGGTGATACTGAATCACTAAAATTACCCTGGGACAGTGATAGCCTGAAACTGATACGACGAATCCGTGACGAGGTACACCGCTATGGCATTACGTTTCACCGCAATCAACGTAGTAAAGGCAGCTTTAAAAACGAACTGGAAAATATTGAAGGGATCGGCAAAGCAACCATTGATATATTGCTGAAAAAATTTAAATCGGTAAAAAATATTAAGGCAAAAACACCAGATGAGTTGGCTGAAGTAATTGGTAAATCGAAAGCTATGCTGTTGGTGAATTATTTTGGTAGTCTTCAAAAATAACCGGTCAATTATTTTTAACGGAAATAGGGTCGCCAGTTTCATTTGTGAATAAAATAACGGGGGGCCTTGCAAACTAAGGCAAAAGTACCCAAGATCATTTTTACTGATGCTATGAAACAGGTACCTCCAGGATATAAGCTGTCATTTAATTTAAAAACCAAACATCCTAAACCGAAATCTCCCCCTTCATATAAAACACACATTGCCCACTAATTAATACTCTCTCTTCATTCATTTGCTCACACCACAATTCACCGCCACGGGCAGATAATTGCAAAGCATTTAACTTATTTTTCCCTAAACGTTCGCTCCAAAAAGGTATAAGTTGAGAGTGTGCAGAACCTGTTACCGGATCTTCATCAATACCAGATGCCGGCGCAAAAAATCTTGATACAAAATCTACAGCATCACCCGGAGCAGTAATAATCATTTTGTCGAAATATCGTTTCATTAAAGTAAAATCCGGTGTGCAGTTTTTTACTGCTGCTTCATCCTTCAATAAAACCAATACATCCCGATGTTGAAAAACACCGGATATAGTTACATTGCCCAACACTTCGCTCAAAAAAGAAGGAACGGCATCTAAACCTGTTGGCTTCCAGCTGGGGAAATCCATCGTTAGCATATCGCCATTTTTAGTAACAGTAAGTATGCCACTCTTTGAATTAAAACTAATAACAGGCTTGTTATGCCCAAGTATATTAAACAACACATACGCAGTAGCCAAAGTGGCGTGGCCACAAAGATTTACTTCCACAGCAGGGGTAAACCAACGAATATTATAATCTGCGTCCGGCGCTGTGCCTGGAATAAAATAAACCGTCTCACTCAGGTTATTTTCCATGGCAATGGTTTGCATCAGATCCGTATCAAGCCATTTTTGCAATGGTATAACTGCCGCAGGATTGCCACCAAATAATTTGTTTGTAAAAGCATCAATCTGGTAAATAGTCAGTTCCATAATAACCTATTGGTTGGTAAAATAAAAAATAGAAAGTCATAATTATTCCGCCATCATTTCCTTAACAACCCTCACTACATCTTCCATATTGGGCTTACTGAAATAATCGCCATCACTGGCATAGGAGGGCCGGTGTGCCTGTGCAGTTATGGTACGTGGGGCAACGTCGAGGAATTTATATCCACCTTGCTCCTCCATCACTTTATTAAACATATATGCCGCAGCTCCACCTGGTACATCTTCATCTACAAATACAATGCGGTTTGTTTTTTTAAGAGATGCTTTTATGCCATGATGAATATCAAATGGCAACAAAGTCTGCACGTCGATCACTTCGCAATGAATATTTAATTTTTCCAGTGCCAGTGCTGCTTCCATTATAATCCGCAAGGTAGAGCCGTACGAAACAATGGTTACATCACCACCATCTTTAATAATTTCGGTAACTCCTAACGGCACAGTGTAGCCCAGTAAGTTTGTAGGTAATTTTTCCTTAAGGCGGTATCCATTTAAACATTCTATTACCAATGCCGGATCATTGCTTTGCATCAACGTATTATACATGCCTGCAGCTTGTACCATATTGCGTGGCACACAAACATAAACACCTCGTAGTGCATTAATAATCATCCCCATGGGAGAACCGCTATGCCAGATTCCCTCTAACCGATGCCCTCTGGTACGAACAATTAACGGGCAGCTCTGCCCGCCAGCCGTACGAAAATGTGTGGTAGCCAAGTCGTCGCTTAACGGCTGTAAACCATACAGTAAATAATCCAGGTATTGTATTTCTGCAATTGGCCTAAGCCCTCTTAATGCAAGCCCAATGCCCTGCCCCATTATCGAGAGTTCACGAATGCCTGTATCGAAAATTCTTTCGGCACCAAACTTTTCCTGCAATCCGCTAAAGCCCTGGTTTACATCTCCTATAAAGCCAAGGTCTTCGCCAAAAGCTGTTACTTTATCATTGCTCAAAAACAATTGTTCAAAATATTTATTCAAAACTTCGTAGCCATTGAGTGCCTTTGCATCTTCTTCATAAACAGGCTTTACTTCCTTTACATTTAAAGCACTTTTAGGGCCTTCGTTGTACAAAAATGAATTGTATAATTGTTTGTTGATTCGCTGGAGTTCCTGGTAATAGTCGTTGAGTTTGATAGCAGCTGAACTGTTGCCGGTAATATCCAAAGCAGCGGCAATTAACTTCATAATATCCCGTCTCATGGGCTCTTTTATGCCAGCTAATTCATCGGCAATTGGCTGTAAATTTTGTTGGCTGCTAGTGTCCAGCTGCGGCAGGCAATCAGTAATTAAACCAACGGCTGTTTGCAATTGTGCTTTTGCAGGCGCAATGTATTTATCCCATGCCCGCTGCTTACTTTCTTTCACAAAATGTTTGGCATTTATTTCTATATCACTCAATTCTTCTTCTTCTGCCAAACAATTTTCAAGTAACCAATGCCGCATTTGTTTAAGGCAATCCCATTCTTTTTCCCAGGCAAGGCGCTCTGGCTTTTTATACCTCTCATGACTCCCGGAGGTAGAATGCCCCTGCGGCTGGGTTATCTCTTCCACATGAAAAATAGCAGGAATATGGGTGTCTCTTATTTTTTGGATGGCGGGTTCAAACACCTCACACATACCTGCATAGTCCCATCCTTTCAATTTATAAATATCCAACCCATTAGTGCCTTCTTGTTTTTGCATACCTGCTAAAGCAGTAGAAATTGACCCTTTAGTTGTTTGGTACTGCTTTGGAACCGAGATACCGTAACCATCGTCCCAAATAAATATGGCCAATGGAACTTGTTGTACCCCGGCAGCATTTACCACCTCCCAAAAATGCCCTTCCGAAGTAGATGCATCACCTATAGTGCAAAAGCAAATTTCATTTCCATTATTACTTAAATTGCTGTGCTTTTTAAATGTATCAACCTTTCTGAATAGTTTAGAAGCCAGCGCTAACCCCAAAGCCCTTGGCATTTGGCCAGCCGTGGGCGCCATATCGCTACTGGAATTTTTTGTATTCGCAAGATCGAGCCAGTTACCATCCGCATCTACATTTTTAGTGGCAAAATGCGCATTCATTTGCCTGCCGGCGCTAAAAGGATCATGGTTAATATCGGGGTCTGCAAATAGCTGTGCAAAATATTGTTCAACGTTAGTGACGCCGGCAGCCAGCATAAAGGTTTGATCACGATAGTAACCAGACCTGAAATCTCCTGGCTTAAAAAACTTGGCTACTGCCACCTGTGCCACTTCCTTACCATCGCCAAAAATGCCAAACTTTGCTTTGCCCGTTAAAACTTCTTTACGGCCAAGTAAACTGGTTTCCCTACTTTCACAAGCTATCCGGTAGTCTTTGAGCACTTCTTTTCTAAAGTGATCAAAACTGAATTTTTCCTGCAATTCAGCATCATTTTTTAATGAGATTTCCATGCAACAAATGTAAATGAATAGTTTAGATGAATGTTAAAAAATTGGTAAGGGCAGAACAATTTGGCAGGTTTTTATGCGTTTTACTATCTTTGGAATAATTATTGAAATTATAGAAATATGAAGTTATTATTTACAAGCTGTCTAATACTTTTTACCACTATCGGAATCGATGCTCAGGATGTAAGACCTGCTGTAAATGAAAACACACCGAGTCCCTTAAATAACCTGCCATTAGTTTTAGCTGATGAAACATTAGGCCTAAAGGAAACGATTTATGATTTTGGTAAAATTCCACAGGGCAAGCCTGTAGTGCATTTATTTGAAGTTGTAAATAAAGGTCAAGACTCTCTCAAAATATCAAATGTTCAGGCAAGTTGCGGATGCACCACACCGGAGTGGGAAAGAGATAAAGTGCAGGCGCCAGGGCAATCTACAAAAATCACCGTCGGGTATAATGCTGCATCGGAGGGCAGTTTTACAAAATTTATTACAGTTACATACAATGGAACCCAAAGCAAACAAATAACCATTAAAGGGGAGGTTTGGAAAACGCCGCTTTCTTCCGCACCAGAAAATGCAGGTTTAAAAACCCTGAAAGAAGATAAATAAACAATTTATTAAATAAATAAAACTTAAAAACAAAGCACATGAAAAAATCCTTATTTTTTGCAGCAGCATTCGTACTTTCTACAACCCTGTTTGCTCAAAAGAAAATAGCTGATGTAGCTAAATTTGTATCTGAAACAATTGATTTTGGAAAAATTAAACAGGGTGTTCCGGCGAAAGGAACTTTTACAGTAACTAACATTGGTACAGAACCTTTAATTATTGAACAGGCCAATCCTACCTGCGGTTGCACTATTTCTGATTATACAAAAGAACCCATTGCACCTGGTAAAACAGGTGTTATTAATGCAACTTATAATGCAGCCAACCTTAACCATTTTGATAAACATCTTACAGTAAAATTTGCAGGTATAGATGAAATTAAACAAATAACCTTTACAGGAGATGTAGTAGCAGCTGAAGAATTTGATAAGACGAAAGTTGCAGTTGTAGCAAAACCAGCAGATGCTGTTGCACCAGCAATTAAATCAACAAAAAAAGTAGTAAAGAAGGGTTAATCAATTAATTCGTCTGAATATGTATTTTTATAAAAACCCTCCCGCAAACGGAGGTTTTTTTATTTGAGTACATTAATTTGTTTACCGCTATATTCAGAACTCCTGACTTATCGCAAACTAAAATCCATGCTTTTAATTTTTTTGTCCAGGCAACTGAGCCCTGAATAAGCATCGTTGCATCGCCCTCTTGTACTTTTGGACATATAGCAGCGCTTTCAATTTGCGAACTACTCTTTAATTTATCAGCAAGGGTAAGGTGTTCTGATATTATTAAAATAGAAAGGAAACGAACTGCTAAAAAAGTATCCGGTTTAAAACATAAAAAAACCAGCACAACTTGCACTGGTTTAAAAAATTATAAAAAATACAAATTATTATACCGCAAAACTTTCGCCACAGCCGCAACTCCTGCTGGCATTGGGATTGTTGAAATAGAAACCTTTTCCATTTAAGCCATCACTAAATTCAAGTTCGGTATTAACCAGGTACAAAAAACTCTTAAGGTCGGTAACAATTTTTACGCCTTTATCTTCAAAAATCTGGTCCATTGGTTTTACCTCATTATCAAAATCCATCTTATAGCTTAATCCACTACAACCACCGCCCACAACTCCTACTCTTAAAAAATAAGACGGATCTTCGGCAACTCCTGCATCTGTCATTAAGTTAACGACTTTCTGTTTTGCTTTATCGCTGATATAAATGCTATTGTCTGTTGCTGTCATAATTTCAAAAGTTAAAGTTAAAAGTCAAAAATAAAAAATAAAAAAATAAATACGTCTGGATTCATTTTTCTCTTTCAGCTTTTGCCTTTTTACTTTTTAATTCCTAGTGTACTACACTCCCTTCAAACTTAATGGCTTCTTTGCCATTCTTCACCCTGTAGTCGTTGATTGCAGCCTTGATTGCGTCTTCAGCCAATACAGAACAGTGAATTTTAACTGGTGGAAGATTTAACTCTTCTACAAAATCCATATTATCAACCGTTAAGGCCTCATCGATGCTTTTTCCCTTCAGCCATTCAGTTGCCAATGAGGAAGAAGCAATGGCGGAACCACAACCAAAGGTTTTAAATTTTGCGTCGGTAATCATACCGGTTGTTTCATCCACCTGTATTTGCAAACGCATAACGTCTCCGCATTCCGGTGCACCAACTAACCCAGTACCCACGCTTTTATCGCTTTTATCAAGCGTACCTACGTTCTTAGGATTTTGATAATGATCGATTACTTTTTCTGAATATGCCATGGTAAAAAATTTTAAAAATTAAAAATTAAGAATTGAAAGTCAAAAGCTAAAAGTCAAAATTGGCTTTAGTAGGGTGTTTCCTTTTTTGATTTTTTACTTTTTACTTATTAATGTGCTGCCCATTCTATTGAATTTAAATCGATTCCTTCTTTATACATCTCCCACAATGGGCTCATGTCTCTTAGTTTTAAAACTGTCTCGCTGATGGCTTTTACGGTGTAATCAATTTGCTCTTCTGTCGTAAACCTGCCCAATCCAAAACGTAGCGAACTATGTGCCAAATCATCGCCTAAACCCAATGCCTTTAAAACATAAGACGGTTCCAAAGAGGCAGATGTGCAGGCGGAACCCGAACTCAACGCAATATTTTTATTGAAGCCCATCAACAAACCTTCGCCCTCTACATGTTTAAAAGAAATATTGGTAACATGTGGTAAACGGTGTTCTTTACTTCCGTTAATATATGCCTCCTCTAATTTCATCAATTCATTTTCCAGTTTATCTCTTAAAATGCTAATGCGTTTGGTATCCACATCCATTTCATTCATACAAATTTCGCAAGCCTTACCAAAACCAACAATACCTGGAACATTTAATGTACCACTGCGCATGCCCCTTTCGTGACCACCGCCATCCATTTGGGCTGTAACCTTTACCCTTGGATTTTTACGACGTACATACAACGCACCAATGCCTTTTGGCCCGTACATTTTATGAGCCGTAAATGCCATTAAATCAATACCATCTTTATTTACATCCACCGGAATTTTACCCACTGCCTGTACAGCATCGGTAAAAAATAAAACACCGTTCTTTTTTGCAATTGCACTTATTTCTCTCACTGGCTGAATTACACCAATCTCATTATTGGCGTACATAATAGCAATTAAAATGGTAGTTGGCTTAATGGCGGCTTCCAGTTCTTTCAAATCAATTAAGCCATCTGCTTTTACTTCTAAATAGGTTACTTCGCCACCCGATTTTTCAATGTGCTTGCAGGTATCTAAAACTGCTTTATGTTCGGTTGTTGCTGTTATAATGTGATTACCTTTACTAGCATACATTTCATAAACGCCTTTAATGGCAAGGTTATCACCTTCGGTAGCACCACTTGTAAAAATTATTTCTTTAGGATCTGCACCAATCAATCTAGCAACCTGCTCACGGGCATAATCAACTGCTTCTTCTGCCTTCCATCCAAAAGGATGATTGCGGCTTGCAGCGTTTCCAAAATCTTCTAAGAAATATGGTGTCATTGCTTCCAACACCCTTGGATCCATTGGGGTGGTTGCATTGTTATCTAGGTAAATAGGAAGTTTCAACATAATATTTTTTTGTTTAAATCTATAAACACGAAAATACTACAAAAGGTTTTATTTTAGCTTCATGAAAGCCTTTGAAAACGTCAAATTACCTATTTCGTAAAACCTTGGGCAGTTAAAGTAAATTTTATGTTAAAAATTGAGCATGTTGGCATCGCCGTAAAAGAACTGGCGCTTTCCATTCCCTTATTTGAAAAGCTTTTAAACAGCACCTGTTATAAAACTGAAACGGTGGACAGTGAACATGTTAATACCGCCTTTTTTAAAAAAGGGGAAACAAAAATTGAATTGCTGGAGAGTAGCACTACTGATGGAGTGATTGCAAAGTACATTGATAAAAAAGGCGAAGGAGTGCATCATATCGCCTTTGATGTTGCTGACATTTATGCTGAAATGGAGCGGCTAAAAAACGAAGGATTTGTGTTACTAAATGAGCAACCTAAAGTTGGGGCAGATAATAAACTCGTTTGCTTTCTTCACCCAAAGGGTACCAACGGCGTGTTGGTGGAATTATGCATGGAGAAAAAATAGCAATTCAGCGATACTTATTCCGCTCCGAGTCCCTACTAAATTTAGAAGTTTACAGCCGGGTCACTACCTGGCGCAAGCGTCCGCTTGTGCCTCTAAAAGAACGATCCATTAAATGCAAGCCAATCCTTGCATTTTTTATGATAGTTCAAAAAGCCAACAGCACTACCTGCCGCAAGCGTCCGCTTGTGCTTCTAAAAAAACCATTCATTAGATGCCAGCTAATCCTTGCGTTTTTGAGGATAGTTCAAAAGGCAAACAGCACAAGCGCACGCTTGCGCCAAACGGGGGTACTCATCCCGTTTTTATTTTTAAATATACGCTATCGTTTTGGTAAACAAACGTTCACTAAAAAATGGAATACTAAAAAATATTAAGAGTAGTAACCGGGAGACACAGGGCTGGAGCCCTGCGCCTGCGGGTGTTTGTAAACGACAGCAACGCTAACTTAAAAACGGATTGTACATTTTCTCTTCCCCGATAGTGGTAGTAGCTCCATGTCCGCTGTAAACAACCGTTTCATCGGGTAATACAAATAATTTTTGGCGAATGCTATCGAGTAATGTTTGGTGGTTACCGCCTGGTAAGTCCGTGCGGCCGATGCTACCTTGGAAAAGCACATCTCCCCCAATAACAAAATTTTGCTTTTTACAATAAAAGCACACACTGCCCGGTGAGTGGCCGGGGGCTTCAATTATTGTCAAATTATCATCGCCCACATTAAGTACATCACCCTCTTTTAACAGTAAAAATTTGCTTGTATAATTATCAAATGGCATATTATACATGAGGCCGGATGTTGGTGCAAAGGCCAATACTTGTTGCTCTTTTTCATGCAAATGAAGGATAAGATTATATGTTTCTGCAACAAATTTATTTCCAAAAACATGATCGAGGTGGCAATGGGTGTTTAGCAACAATACAGGCTTTAATTTGTTCTCTTCTATAAAGGTTTTTAATAGGTCTTTTTCTTCATCAAAATAGCAGCCCGGGTCTATTATGATACAGTCTTTAAACTCGTTGTAAAGAACATACGTATTTTCCTGTATTGGGCTAAAAACAAAAGATTTTATCTGCAACATGTAACAATATTTTAGCTATTAAAGGGATATTTTTATGATTGATTGTAATGGTTTACTTTTATCTAATAAACAGAAATGATAGTATGGCAAAATTAAGCAGGATACTTTTAGTAATAGGCTATTTTATAATTGTATCACCTTTAAATGCCCAGGTGATAAACGCAGTAGAATTTGGTAAAAACAGGGTTCAATATAAAAAATTAAAATGGCAATATTACCAAAGCAAAAATTTCAATACCTATTTTAATCAGAACGGCCAGGAACTTGCAAAATTTGTATTGCAGGTTGCTGAGGAAGAACTACCCGATATTGAGGCTTCTACTGAATACAGCCTGCAACGCAGGGGCAATATTGTTGTGTACAATGAATTTGCTGACATGCAGCAATCCAATATCGGGATAGGTATTGACTGGTTAAATACAGGGGGCGCTACCAAACTGGTAAACAATAAAATGGTGGTTTATTTTAACGGAGATCACGATCACCTCCGCAAACAAATACGGCAGGGTATTGCAAGAATTATCACCGACAATGTTTTATTTGGGGAAGATTTGGGTGAATTTGCAGGTAACCAGGCCTTGCTCGATTTACCTAAATGGCTTACTGATGGTTATGTTGATTTTACTGCTGAAAATTGGAATACCCAACTGGACGACGAGTTAAAGAGTGTAATTATTGAAGGCAAATATGCAAAGTTTTACCAATTTGCCTTTCAACAACCAACGCTTGCCGGTCATGCATTCTGGTACTACATAGAAGAAAAATATAAAAAAGAAAATGTCACTTACCTGTTGTACCTGGCCAGGGTGTACAAAAACCTAAACCGGGCTAGTCAGCAGGTTTGTAAAAAAGATTTCAAAGAGGTACTGGCGGATTTTATGGTTTACCAGGAAGAAAAATACGAAAATGATATAAGGCGCAGAAAAGCCTATCCAAAAGGGAGTGCGATAGAAAGTTTTGATGTAACCAGCCGAAAGGACTATTACAGAATGAATGTTAATCCCAACAAAAAAAATAATTCCTATGCATTGGTTGAAAACAACAAAGGAACCATAAAAGTAAATTTGCACGAAGATTTTGAAGTAATTACCATTTTAAAATACGGCATTCGCAGTTACCTCAACGAGGCTAACCCCGACTATCCTTTATTAGCCTGGGATCCAAAAGGAACAAGGCTCACCGTGATTTATCAGCAGCAAGGAAGGTTGAAATTATTTGTGTACGACCTGGTGACAAAAGTTAAATACCCAAAGCTTGATCTTACGGATCAATTTCAGCAAATTCAGGATGTGAAGTATATGATTGACAGTAGAACGCTGCTGTTAAGCGCTACCAAAAATGGGCACACAGACATCTTCACTTATAACCTGGAAAATGATAAAATACAGCAAATAACCAACGATGTGTATGATGATTTAGATGCCACTTTTGTATCATTTCCAGGCAAAACAGGTATTCTTTTTTCCAGCAACCGGCCCTCGCCCAATGCCAAAAATTCCGATACCGCCCTGCCAAGCCGAAATCATCTGAATGTATTTTTAATTACCAACTATGGCATTAAACCAGAGTTAAACCAGATAACCCAATTATCTGATTTAAAATATGGTAATGCCCGTTACCCAACGCCTTATAACGATAACCATTTTACCTTTATCAGCGACGAAAACGGAGTAGCCAACCGCTATGCCGGTTTCTTTACCACCAAGGCTGCCGGTGTAGACACATTGGTGTTGATTGGAGAAGATATTTTACGTAACCCATCCATCCGGGAGGTTGACAGCGTATTGAAAGTATATAAAAAATCAGATGTAGATTCTGTAGCTGTGGTGATGGTTTCGCAGGATTCTGCTTACACTTTTCCTTTGTCTAACTACGAAAGCAATGTTGCCGAATCCAGGATTGCAGGCGATACAAAACAAGTGAGCGAAGTAACGAGGCAGGGAGACGAAAAAACATTGTATAAATTAAAGATTGATGAAAGTACACTTCGCCGGCGTAATATAACTGTGCCGCCAACTACGTACATGAAGACGGTGATAATGGCTGATAAAATATTTGGCAAAGAAGCGGACAAGTACGAAAAACCTTTATTAAAAGATAGTATTCAAGAGGATCCATTTCAAAATGAGCCAGGTATGGATCAAAAAGATAGCATGGCTGTAAAAGGGAGCATTTACAAAGGAACAAGTGCAGCTTCTAATGATGTATTAAAGAATGCAAAATTATACCCCTATAAGCCGGTAAAATTTGGCGGTGAGTATGGCGGTGCGGCATTTAGCAATGCCATCCTTTTTAACAGATACCAGGTGTATGGCGGTGGCAACGGCCCCATAAGGCTTGCTTCAAGTTCACTATTAAATGGCTTGGTAAAATTAGGTACATCTGAATTGCTGGAAGATGTGAAAATTACAGGCGGATTTAATTTATCTACCAATTTAAAAGAAAACGAATGGCTGTTGAGTTACCAGAATTACAAAAGAAGATTTGACTGGGGACTAACTTTTTTTAGAAGCGTATTACGTGGTGGATTAGAAAATAAATCCAAAGTTTATTTCTATGATGGTAAAACAACCACCCATTTTTTTCAGGGAAATGTAGCTTATCCTTTTGACAACTCCCGCCGATTGAGTTTAACTCTGGGAATTAGATCCGATAATAAAGTATTCCTTACGGATATTAATGATGACAGGAGTTTAAAAGAGAACAACGAAAGACAAAATTTTTTTACAACTCATATGGAATATGTGTACGATAATTCCATCAACCCCACACAAAATATATGGCATGGGTTGCGCTACAAGGTTTTTGTTGACTGGAATACTGACATCAGTAAAGAAAAAACCAGCTCCGGGAAATATAATTTTAACTGGGGTTTTGATGCCAGGTATTATTATCCCATTTACCGAAACTTTATATGGGCAGGCCGGGCAGCTGGCGATTTTAGCTGGGGTAATCAAAAAACCATTTATTATTTAGGCGGCGCCGATGGTTGGCTGATGTTTGGGGACAATACCAACAACAAGTATTTTAATGAAAACAACAGACCTGCAGCAGATATTGATTATGCTTTTCAAAGTCTTGCGGTAAACCTAAGAGGCTTTACGCAAAATGTTGCCAATGGCAACAATGCAGTCACTATAAATAGTGAGTTTAGGCTGCCGGTGTACACCACGTTCTTTAACAGGCCGGTGAACAATGCGTTTGTAAGAAACTTCCAACTGGTACAATTTATAGATTTGGGCACAGCCTGGAATGGCGCTTACAAAGGCATTAGCAGGCCATCGTCCACTTATGGATTTCCTCCTGTTCAGGTGCAAACTAAGGTGGGTGGCATAGGACCGTTTGCCGGTGGATATGGCTTTGGTGCCCGAAGCGTTTTATTGGGATACTTCTTAAAATTTGATGCGGCATGGCCAATGAACGGATTATTTAGAGGCAAGCCAATTTATTACTTTAGCCTCGGTTTAGATTTTTAAGTGTTTGATGTAAACTGAAAATGGTACTACATTTTAAACTGTAGTACCATTTTTTTTACCCTATAACCGGGCTGACCAGGCTGCATATAATCATGAATTAAAAAACGGGCTTATTTTCATCATCCTAACTCTTTGCATCAAGCAATATTTTTTTACTTCTATCCAACGCTTCTGTAAATGTTTGCGTAACATTTGCTTTACCTATGGAAAAAAGTAATCGGGCAACTTTTAATTCCTTCATCACTTGTTCACTGTGTACTTCAGATAAAATGATTTTGGTTCCCTGGTGTTTGGCCTCTATAAAAACTTCTTCAATCGTCTTAATACCTGTTGCATCAATAATCGGTACTTTCCGCATGCGGATAATTAAAATTTTAGGTGGAGTCTCAATAAACTTCATTGCATCTTTAAACTTGTAAGCAGCTCCAAAAAAAAGCGGCCCAGTTATTTCAAATACTTCTACTGCTTTTGGTATGGCGAAATCTCCAACAGCTTCGTTCTCTATTTGCTCCCCGTCATCTTCCAATACATTTTTAAACATGCTTACATCGCTGAATTGAATCATCTTGCGCATAAATAAAAAAACAGCCAGTATCATACCTATTTCCAACGCCACGGTTAAATCAACAATTACCGTTAAAAAAAAGGTGGTTACCATTACAGCTACATCGCTGCGTGGCCCCTTCAACACAGACCTGAAACTTTCCCATTCGCTCATGTTATAGGCAACCACTATTAAAATACCGGCCAGCGTTGCCATAGGAATTAAGGACGCCCATTTGCCAACAAACAACATAATCAATAATAAAGTGATGGCATGCACTATACCAGCAACAGGTGTACGTCCGCCATTTTTAACATTGGTAGCCGTACGTGCAATAGCACCAGTAGCAGGGATGCCGCCAAAAATGGCGGAGAAAATATTGGCCGTTCCCTGTGCTACCAATTCCATGTTCGACTTATGCCTGCCACCAATCATACCATCGGAAACCACTGCAGATAAGAGTGACTCTATACCACCCAGCAAAGCAATGGTAAAGGCAGGCTGAATAAGACTTTTAATGGTTGCAAAATCAATGTGCGGTATTGCCGGCAATGGAAATTGCGAAGGTATATTGCCAAACTTACTGCCAATAGTTTCCACAGGCAAGTGCAGCCATTGCATAGCAATTGTGGTTACCAGTATTGCAATTAAGGAACCGGGAAGTTTATGGGTTACTTTTGGCCACAACAAAATTATCAGTACTGTTACCCCCGCAATCAAAACTGCATAAATATTTACTGTCTGAATATTTTCAAAATAGCTTTTCCATTTATCTATAAAATCTGCCGGCACTGTGCCCATTTTTAATCCTAACAAATCTTTCATTTGTGATGAAAAAATAATCAGCGCAATACCACTGGTAAAACCAATTATTAAGGGATGTGGTATAAACTTTATAATAGCACCCAACCTGGCAAAGCCCATCATTATAAGCATAACACCAGCCATAAATGTGGCAATGATTAAACCATTTACACCATGTACCTGTACTATGCCGTACACAATCACAATAAAGGCACCGGTTGGACCTCCAATTTGTACCCGGCTACCACCCATGGCCGAAATGATAAAACCCGCTATCACAGCGGTATACAGTCCTTTTTCGGGAGATACTCCCGAAGCAATTGCAAAAGCAATGGCAAGCGGCAAGGCAACAATACCTACAATCAGGCCTGCCATTACATCCTTTGAAAATTGTGCCCGATTGTAATTTTTTAATGTGGTAAATATTTCTGGTTTAAACATACATCGTAAGTGGGGGCGGGAAAGTAGCTTTAGCTTTTTTTGCGCATTTGGTGAAGATGAACCCTTGCCATATGAATGTTGCTCCATTGCCCGGCATCCTTATTCATAGGACTTAACAATTCCAGTTCGTCCATTAATCCAGCGATAAAATTTTCAATTTTATCTGCTCCCTGATTCTCGGCTAACAAAGAATTAATTGTTACATCTAAATCTTGCTTTACCTCTTTCTGGGAACCGGCCAACAATATTTTTTTTAAATATGCTGAATGGTTTTTAGCTGTTGACGAGGACATAATAAGTTCATTTTATTTAATTATGAAGATTTCAAAATCATCTAGATCATGACTGGCGCCTATCAATGCTGATTTTTCGCTTTCAATTTCTCCGAGATTAGGGTTGATTGTGTTTGTAATTGTTTAATGCCATGCTGCACAATTTTCGTAAACCCATCATCTGCTGCATCTGTTAATGGAGTATCCCATTAAACCTTTATCCAAAATTTTAAAAGGTTGCTAATTGCCGAGCCTACAACCAGGTATGCTTCCGGAATTTCTTTTTCAACACTATGAAAGGTTGCCAACCTGGTTCCAGCAGGTTTTTTTTCCAGTTGTTTAAATAAATAACGATTGTAATAGTCAAATAATTCCGTTGAGTATTTCATTCGTTCATCAATTTTTTCTGTTCCGTTTAAATTTTCATAAAAAGAGTTGAAAAAATAAAAATGATCATAGCGGGTAAAATCAACCTCTGTAAAATTTCCATGAATAAATGAAACGTTTTCCAGCTGCAGCAGTTCCCTTGTGGCTTCTGCATAATTGATTAATTCCTTTCTTTGCTCTACGCCAACATACGTAGCAAAAGGCTTGTGAAGCGCTGCACCCAAACAAAATTTCCCCACACCGCTTCCAATATCCAGGATAGTAACATTTTTTTCTGCAGCTAAAAATTCCGCCGCTTTTTTTGCAACCAGTAATGGCGTCCAGTGTTTGCGGGCGAGTGCCTGTATGAATTGCGGGTATAGCTGATTAAACTCGTAATCGGATCTAAGTAGATTTATAATATTATTTTTATCTGCTAACAACAATAGATGGTTTTAATTAATACCCGGTGTAAATTTAGCTTTCTAAAAGTTCAAATGCTGCAAACCTTATCAATACAACAAGTGATTTTTATCAGTTTTATTACAGCAAAGATGGATTTTACATTTACCTGGCAACTATCAGAAAATTGTGTTGAAGGAAATAATTCAAAATTGTTGTTCAAAAAAAAATCCCACCTTTCATAAGATGGGATTATATCAATAAGATAAAAAATTAATTAAGCAACTGCCTTATTCACCAGTGCTGCTGCCTCACTTAACAGTATGGCGCTTTGCACTTTCAATCCGCTTTCGTCCAGCAATTGTTTTGCCACATCAGCATTGGTGCCTTGTAAGCGAACAATAATGGGGATATTAATAGTTCCGATAGATTGGTATGCATCTATTACACCTTGTGCAACCCTGTCGCAACGTACAATTCCACCAAAAATATTAATGAGAATTGCTTTTACTTTAGGATCTTTTAAAATAATTCTAAAGCCGGCCTCCACTGTTTGTGCATTGGCAGTACCACCTACATCCAAAAAGTTGGCAGGTTCTCCACCACTTAACTGAATCATATCCATGGTAGCCATGGCCAATCCTGCACCATTTACCATACAGCCTACATTACCATCTAATTTTACAAAGTTCAGGTTGAATTTTCCAGCCTCTACTTCGGTAGGATCTTCTTCGGTGATATCCCTTAAAGAAGCGATATCCGGATGACGCATTATAGCATTGTCATCAACATTCATTTTGCAATCCACCGCAATTATTTTTTCATCGCTGGTTTTAAACAATGGATTTATTTCGAGCATACCACAATCGAGGCCAACATAAGCAGTGTACAAATTAGTTACAAATTTTACGCAGTTCCTGAAAGCTTCTCCGCTCAACCCCAGGTTAAAAGCAATTTTTCTTGCCTGGAATGGCTGCAATAAACCACCCGGGTAAACCCATTCTTTAAATATTTTTTCGGGTGTATCATGCGCCACATCTTCTATGTTCATACCACCTTCTGTGCTGTACATAACTACGTTTTGTCCTTTGGCTCTGTCCAGCAAAATAGAAAGGTAAAATTCTTTAACAGGATTGGGGCCTTCATAATAAACATCCTGCGCTACCAGCACTTTATTTACCAGCTTGCCGGCTGGGCCGGTTTGAATGGTAACCAATGTTCCGCCAATAATATTCTGAGCAATTTCTTTTACCGCTTCTGCATTTTTACCCACTGCTACACCCCGCTGTTCTTTGCCAATAATAGAACCTTTACCGCGGCCACCAGCATGTATCTGTGCCTTTACCACAGCGTATTTGCTGCCGTATTGGGTATGTATCTGCTTATAGGCATCTTCTGCTTCCGTTGCAGTGTTGCAAGCAATACCTTCCTGCACCGGGACATTGTATTTTTTTAAAAGTTCTTTGGCTTGATATTCGTGAAGGTTCATGTTATTGAAAGTTTGCAGCGAAGATAATGAACTGTTGTTAGTTTTCATTTTTTGCCTGCAAGCTTTGCAAAATTAGTACCCGTTCGGCTGCCGAAAAAGCTTAACTCAACAGCAGAAATTACAACTCCATAAAGCAACGCATCTTTACAGCTGCAGGCAGGCAAATTTGGGTGCATTTCAAATTAGCTACGCAGTATGGCTGCAAAAAAGCCCATATACACCGAATGATTGACCTCACCCCCAACCCCTCTCCGAAGGAGGGGGGAGCCTGACTCTAAAAATTAGGCAACTCATTTTTATTGACTACCAGTAGGTTAGCAATGGTGTATATATAATTATCGCAATGCCGGGCTTTTCGTGAGCGGAAGAATTTTATGTTTACCAAACCTAATATCACCCCTTCAGGGTTTCGGCAATTTTTAATTAATTTTTTCTATAGTAATATCATCCCTTCGGGATTTTGAAGCCTGAAAGGCTGACATTAATATAGCCTTAATAAGTACAAGCCTATAGGAAACACTGAAGGGGTGATATTATTTTACCGTATATTTTTCAATGTACTACAAAAGACTAAAATCTTCCAAATATTCCTAGTGGAGACACCAACCGGCGACAATTTGAAATTCACCCGTACATTTTCATGGCAGGTTTCAAATACTTTCTTCACTTACCTTTGCCAGCAAAATATAACCAGAATTACAGATGATTGATAAGATAAAAGAGACAGTTGCTTTCATTCAAAACATATATCCGCAGCAGCCGGTTGCAGCCATTATTTTGGGTAGTGGCTTAACCAGTTTTACAAGCGGAATGGTAATAGAAAAAGAAATTCCTTACAAAGACATACCTCATTTTCCATTAAGCACGGTAAAAGGCCACAGCGGAAAATTGATCTTTGGCATTCTGGGTGGCAAGAAAGTAGTGGTGATGGCCGGAAGGTTTCATTTTTACGAAGGCTACTCGGCGCAGGACGTGGTGTTCCCCATCAGGGTAATGAAATTTCTAGGTGTTGAAACCATTCTCATCAGCAACGCAGCTGGTGGAATAAACACTGGATTTAAAGTAGGCGACCTGATGATTATAAAAGACCATATCAGTCTTTTTATAGTTAACCCCTTAATTGGTAAAAATACAGATGCATTTGGCCCAAGGTTTCCGGATATGAGTGAACCTTACAAAAAAGACCTGATTGCAAAAGCAAAACTGATTGCTGCAACGGCTGGTATTGATATTAAAGAGGGCGTGTATTGTGGCGTAAGCGGACCAACATTTGAAACAAAGGCAGAATACAAATTTTTGCAAATTGCAGGCGGAGACGCAGTAGGCATGAGCACAGTGCAGGAAGTGATAGTCGCAGTCCACATGGGAATGGCTGTTTTTGCCATTAGTGTAATTACAGATTTGGGCATCAGGGAAGAAGACAACATCATTACACACGAGGAAGTGTTGCAAGCTGCACAGGAAGCTGAACCTAAACTGACACATATTTTTACGCAGCTGGTAGCATCGCTTTAGAAAAGGTGGATTTTTGCAAGAGACATTTTACTTAACGCAAAAAAAGTTAACAGCTTTTTTAACATTTTAAAACCATCTAATTAAACGCAAATATTGTCGCTCTTATTTGTTTGTTGTTTTGCAGTAAATAATACCAATGAGTTACCAATTGAGGATGATTAAAATATATTTTACAACAGTACTGATTTTGTTGGTACACCATTCATTTGCACAACCGGGCGGAGACATTTTGAAAGGTGCCATGGGCAGACTAGGACAAAGTGGTGGAGGTGGCGGAAACGATACTATAGGATTTGAACACAGAGATGATGCCAAAGATTCATTCACGTTAACCTATCGAAACCTTGACTCTATCAGGAGTATTAAACCGGTTACAGATATCAACGATTTCTACACCTACTTTCCTGTGCCCATCAGCCTGCAGCATTTAGGTAATACGGGCAATGCAGGTTATTCGTTATTATATGCACCTATCGCCAAAGCTGGTTGGGATGCAGGTTTCCATGCATATGATACCTATAAATTCACGTTGGAAAATACGAGATTTTACAAAACAACCAAACCTTTTACACAATTCAACTACCAGCTGGCAACCGGGCAAGAGCAGGTAATTAAAGTATTGCACACGCAAAATCCATTACCCAATTTAAATTTTGGGTTTGAATACAGGCTGATAAATGCCCCGGGATTTTTTATTACCCAAAACACCAATCATAATAATTACAGATTGTTTAGTAATTTTCAGGGAGTAAGAAAACGCTATGCCGCTTATTTTGTTTTGATGAGTAATTCCATCAATAGCTCGGAGAATGGTGGAATTAAAAATGACAGCTTTTTAACCAGCCCTAACTTTACCAAGCCATTTAGTATTCCTGTAAAATTGGGCGAAGCGCCGCTTGATCCTCCCAATCCTTTTAAAACTACTGTAAACACAGGCAATAAATACAAGGAGTTCACATTTTTTCTACGCCAGTATTACGACCTGGGTAAAAAAGATTCCATCATCGTTAATGACTCTACTACCGATTATTTATTTTATTCTAAACTACGTTTTCAACATACACTCACCTATTCATCCAGCAGTTTCCGATTTAGGGATGCGGCACCCGATTCTGCCCTGTATCAGCGATGGTACGATACCACACTCAATAAAAGAGATACCATTACAGTTATAGACTCATGGAAAGTAATCAGTAATGATTTTTCATTGCTTTCGTTTCCAGATACTAAAAACTCAGGGCAATATATACTTGCCGGTGCAAGGCTCGAAAACATTAAAGGCAGTTTTTCTACAGGCAGTAAATCATTTTACAATATTGTGCTGCATGGGGAATACAGGAATAAAACCCGTAATAAATTATGGGACATTATAGCCAAAGGTGATTTTTATCTCAATGGCCTAAACAGCGGTGACTACAGCGCCTTTGGTACTTTATCCAGGGTGTTGAATAAAAAACTCGGCAACATTACGTTGCTTTTCAGCAATGTAAACCGGAGCCCTTCTTTTATTTTCAACCGACAATCGTCCTTTAATTTTGGTAATAACACATCTTACAATAAAGAAAATATTATCACCCTAAAAGCAAGTGCCGAAAACCCATATATTAACCTGTATGCTACAAACTATTTTATCACCAATTATGCCTATTATAAAAATTATTATCAAACAGAACAGTATAGTAAAGTGATAAATATTTTGCAGTTAACCGCAGCCAAAAAATTTAAACTTACCAAGAGGTGGTATTGGTACAGTGAGTTTACTTTTCAACCAACAGATGCTGCAGCACCCATAAGGGTTCCACTGATATTTACCAGAAACCGCATTGCTTATGAAAATGTTTTATACAAAAATTTAAACCTTAGTGCCGGTATCGAATTCAGGTACTACACGCCTTACAAAGGATACGATTATTCGCCACTGATGGGGCAGTTTGTTCCACAGGATTCAATCACCATCCGCAATAAACCCGATGTAAGTGCATTTGTTCATGTAAGAATAAAATCATTTATTGCTTACATAAGAGGAGAAAACCTGAATACATTTTCCTTTACATCGGGCCTTACCAATAATAACATTGGTATTCCCCAATACCTTTACCCGGGCTTTATTTTTAGGTTTGGTATTCAGTGGAATTTTGTGAATTAACATTTTCAATGGCAGTTCGATTTAGAGTAACTATTTGTTAAAAATTGACCTCAATTCGGCAAATAAAATTATTAAGTACTTACTTTGATACAATGAGGTTTGGGGTAGCATGTAAAGAACCGCATGATTTATTACGAATGAAAATTTAAAAAAATGAAAAAGTTTTTACTTTTTATATTATCCTTATTTCAAAAGAAAAATTGTTGTAAATGAAAACTGTATTTGCTGTATTTGTATTACTGTGCTCAACCTTTGTTACCAATGCCCAGCTACATCCGGGACAAATGGCTCCCGAAATTTCTTTACCCAATGCAAAAGACAGCATTGTTACACTTTCGTCCTTTAAAGGAAAGGTAGTGTTAATCGATTTCTGGGCAAGTTGGTGCGGCCCCTGCCGGGCAAGCAACCCAGGTGTGGTAAGGCTTTACACCAAATTTCACCTAAAAGGTTTTGAAGTATTGGGTGTATCCGTCGATACAAAAAAGGAGGCATGGCTTAGGGCCATAAGGCAAGATAAAATAAATTATACCCAGGTAATTAATAACAGCGGCGAAAATTCGCCGGCAGCCATTTATGGTATTCGTTTTATTCCATCTACATTTTTACTCAACAAGAAAGGCGAAATTATTGCCATTAATCTGGAAGCAGATGACCTTGAAAAAAAGGTAGCAGCATTGCTTGATTAGTTGCTTTTTTTAAATAAAAACATACCAGCAAGCTGCGCTTTTCTACAGCACCTGCACAATTAAAAACTTTAAATAGTGTGTGTATTCCTGCCCTCTTATAATCGGGTGATCGGGGGATTGTGCATTAAAGAGCACCTGCCGCAAAACACGTTTGGCATCTTTGGCCGCATCATAAATAATATCTAAAAACAGTTCCGGCTGCACCAGGTTGGTACAACTGGAAGTAACTAAAAATCCGCCGGGCTTTACCAGTTTCATCCCTCTTAAATTAATTTCTTTGTAACCGGATATTGCTTTATCAATACTGCTGCGGCTTTTGGTAAATGATGGCGGATCCAGCATTACAACATCCCATTGCCTGCCTTCTTTCGTCCAGTTTTTTAATACATCAAAAGCATTAACACAAATAAATTCACAGGCATCTTCTAACCCATTTAATGCTGCATTTTTAGTACACATATCAACCGCATTTTGAGAAATATCAAGCCCCAGTACTTTTTTGGCTCCATAATGTGCAGCGCAAATTTCGAACGAACCTGTGTAGCAAAAAGCACCCAGTACATCTGCATCTTTTACAATATGCTGTATAGCCTTCCGGTTATCTTGTTGGTCAAGAAAAAAACCTGTTTTCTGGCCATTCGCAATATCTACATTGAACTTAACTCCATTTTCAATAATTACAATATTGGTATCAAACTCAGCCGATAAAAAACCTTTTTGTTGTTGCATGCCTTCCAGTTCTCTTACCGGAACATCGTTGCGTTCGTAAATACCTTTGGGGTTAAAAATTTGTTCAAGGGCCATTACAATGGCCGGTTTCCAAATATCAATGCCCAATGCCAATGTTTGCAAAACAAAATAATCGTTGAATTTGTCAATTATCAGTTGGGGCAAGCCATCCGCCTCGCCAAACACCAGCCGACAGTTCTCCGTATAACCAATCTTTTGTCGGTAAGCCCATGCTGCTGCTATTCTGTTAAAAAAAAACTGGTCATTAATCGTCTCTGACTTATCCCTTGTAAACAGCCGAACCATTATTTGCGACTGCGGATTGGCATATCCTCTACCGATAAATTTTTTATCAAAGGTGTAAACATCAACAATTTCACCGGGCTTTGCGGCTGTATCCAACGCCATCCCCCTGTTTATTTCATTGGCAAAAACCCATGGATGCCCGTTTTCTACCCTGCGACTGATATTCTTTTTTAGCACAATACTTTTCATGCCGCAAAGGTAGTTTTTAGCAAGCATCTAACTTAAAAAGGCTGGGACAGCCGTTAAAAGTTGACAATTTGACTGCAAATGAAGCCTTGGCAAACTGTTTGACATTTGTACCTTTGCCATCCAAAATAACAAATCAATCACTCAAAATATACCATGTATGGAACAGAAAAACACAATGAATACCGAAGAAGAAACGGTTACTGCCAATAATAATTTTGAAGAAATAAATATAAACGCTGATGCAGACATTTCTGGAATTGCCGATGTAAGCGATCCGGATGAGAAGAAACTTACAGAAAAACTGCAGGAAGAACTGTTGGAGCAGAAGGATAAATACATCCGTTTATTTGCCGAATTTGATAATTATAAAAGAAGGAGTGCCAAGGAAAGGATTGAATTGATCCAAACTGCCGGAAAGGAAGTAATTACTTCTATGCTGGATGTACTCGATGATTGCGACAGGGCAGAGAAACAATTACAAACCAGCAACGACATTGAGCAGCTAAAACAAGGCATACAACTGGTTTTTGGCAAATTAAGAACCGTAATGCAATCAAAAGGTTTGAAAGCAATGGAAAGCATTAATACCATTTTTGATGTTGAAAAACATGAGGCCATTACCGAGATACCTGCACCTAATGACGATATGAAAGATAAAATACTGGATGAGGTGCAGAAAGGTTATTATCTCAACGACAAAATTATTCGTTTTGCAAAAGTGGTGGTAGGTAAGTAACGCCGCAGCGCTTTTCCAATACTTGTGGGAAGTTTGCGTAATTAATATAAGCAATTTTTTATTTATAATCAGCCTTATTTTTAAGGCTAAAAACCTCGCCGCTGGAAAGCGGAACCGGGCATGAAGAAAGACTATTACGAAATACTGGGTGTATCAAAATCCTCATCAGCAGATGAAATTAAAAAAGCCTATCGCAAAGTGGCCATGCAGTTTCACCCGGATAGAAACCATGGTGATAAGGCTGCGGAAGAAAAATTTAAAGAAGCCGCTGAAGCTTATGAAATATTAAGCGATACGGATAAACGAGCACAATACGACCGTTTTGGTCATCAGGCATTTAGTGGCGGCCGGGGCAATGGCGGCGGATTTGGTGGTGGCATGAATACAGATGATATTTTTAGCCAGTTTGGAGACATTTTCGGTGATGAAAGTCCTTTTGGAAGTTTCTTTGGTGGCGGCGGTGGTGGCGGCAGACGTTCCTCCGGCAGCCGCAGCCGTGGCGTTAGAGGAAGCAATCTCCGCATAAAAATAAAATTGAATTATGAGGAGATGGCCAAAGGTGCCAGTAAAACTGTAAAAGTAAAAAAATACGTTCTTTGCACTACTTGTACCGGAAGCGGTGCAAAAGATAAAAACAGTTTGCAAACCTGCGGTACCTGTGGTGGTAGCGGACAGGTAAAAAGGGTTCAAAATACTTTTTTAGGTCAGATGCAGACTGTAACTACCTGCCCCACCTGCAATGGCGAAGGCTCTACCATTACCAATAAATGTACTGCTTGTAAAGGCGAAGGCAGGGTGTATGGAGAAGAGACTGTGACGATAGATATTCCGGCTGGCGTACAGGAAGGAATGCAATTAAGCCTTAATGGAAAAGGTAATGCAGGGGAGCGTGGTGGCAGCAATGGCGATTTGATTGTTTTAATTGAAGAGGAAGCACATGAACATCTCCATCGGGATGGATTAAATGTTGCCTTCGATTTACATATTTCATTCCCCGAAGCAGTATTTGGCACGCAGATAGAAGTACCAACTATTGATGGAAAGGCTAAAATAAAAATTCCGCCGGGTACCCAAAGCGGTAAAATATTCAGATTAAAAGGCAAAGGGTTCCCATCTGTAAACAGCCACGAAAAAGGCGACCAGCTTATACATGTAAATGTATGGACACCACAACATGTAAATGGAGAAGAAAAAGATATGCTGGAAAAAATGCAGGCAAGTAATAATTTTCAGCCAAAACCAGAAAAAGGAGATAAATCATTCTTTGATAAAGTAAGGGAGATGTTTAGTTAATCATCTTCGTCTTTATGTTTTCGTTTTGATTTGGACTTGCTGTAAAGTTTTTTAGCATCTGCCACCATCTTTACAAATTGTTTTTGCAGGTAGTCATTTTGATTACAAGCATTTATTGCAATATGCTCCAGTAATGGCCAATCAGCTGCTTTGATAAGGTATTTAGATTCCCGTAATTTTAATCCAAATAATGCAATGGCAGCACCTAACTGCAACTCCTTGTTGATGCTGTTAAATTCAGCAATGTTGGCAGTGCATTGGTAGTGAATTTTCTTTTCTACTTTGTCATGGATGGGTGTATATCTTAATGTAACGTCAGCTAGCTGTTTGTTAGCGGTTGGGATAGCCACCAGGCTGACACTATCTGTAAGTAGTGTAAGCTCAAAAATGGCCAGTACGCTGTTGCCACTTCCCACTTCGCCCCCTTCTAACTCGCCGGTACTATCTGCAATTGCATCTTTTTTATTATCAAATCCAATTAACCGGTAATCTTTTACCAAATCAGGATTAAAAGAAACATTTAAAAACACATCTTCGGCAATGGTAAAAAAAGTTTGTGTCATTTCTTTCACCAGTACTTTTTCTGCCTCGTTAATATTATCCAGATATGCATAATTACCGTTACCCCGTTTGGCCAGCGTTTCCAGTTTTGAATCTTTAAAATTTCCCATGCCCACACCCAAACAGGTTAGGTACACCCCCGACCGTCGCTCAAATGTTATTAAATCTTCTAAGGCTTTCTCGGTGGTTTCACCCACATTAAAATCGCCATCAGTGGCTAAAATAACCCTGTTGTTACCGTTTTTTATAAAACTTTGTTGCGCCATACGATAAGCCAGTCTGATGCCGGATTCGCCGGGCGTATCGCCGCTTGCAGTAAGTTCTTCGATTGATTTTATGATTTTTTCTTTTTCTGCGCCGCTTGTAGGTTGCAGCCACACGGCCACCGACCCGCCATACGTTACAATGGTGACTGTATCTATTGCTCTTAAATTTTTTACCAGCATTTGAAAAGATGCTTTCAATAACGGCAACCTGTTGGGCAAATCCATACTACCCGAAACATCTATCAAAAAAACCAGGTTGCTCGGCGGTACACTTTCCGTATTAATTTTAACGGCATTTATGTTTAAAAACAAGAGCTGCTTAGTGGTATTCCATGGGCAGGCAGCTAATTGAGATTCGATATTGAAATGCTCCCCTTTTGCTGGTTCTTTATAGTTTAGGTTAAAATAATTTAATAGCTCTTCTATTCTTACAGCATCCGGCGGCACCGTACTTTTCATGGCTAAAAACCGTCGAATATTACTATAGCTTGCTTTGTTTACATTAAGAGAGAAACCTGTATTGGGAAATTTACGGGCATTTACCAGTTCGTTTTCAACCAAAGAAAAATAGGATTCGTCGCCTACACTCCAGGTATATTTAAAAGATTGATTTTGATCTTTCGTGATGGAGATAAGCTTAGGCCGGTGTTTGCTGGAATTTGAAGAAAGTGCTTTTAAAACAACTTCTATAAAATTATTGGCTTCTACAGCAATAGTTTTAGATTCAAATCCATCCAGATCGAGGGTGATGGAATCTTTTGCCTTTGTACTGGATATACCAAAACCACCGGAATTACCGGAATAGTACATCATTTTATCCGAGTGCAATACGATCTTTACATTTTGTAAATTCTCTTTTTTTTCATCTTTTATTTGCCCCCTAAGATAATATTGGGCATTGCAAAGATGGACAATGCAGCTTAAAATAAATATGGATATGCAGTTTTTCAATATGCAACAATTAATATATTTTATCGGGCCATCAACGATTTCTATAACTGTTCTATTATATTTCGCCGCCAATTAACTGGTAGATTTCGGGTATATTTCGACCCAGGCCATCAAAGTCTAACCCAAATCCCAATAAAAAAATATTGGGAACACTAAAGCCTAAATAATCTATTACTATCGGATATTCCAGCGCTTCCGGCTTATGCAGCAAAGCCGAAATTTTTAATGAGGCAGGCTGTTGGTTTACCAGTTGTGGCAAAAATTTATTGAGTGTATTACCAGTGTCGACAATATCTTCAATAATAATTACATGACGATCTTTAAGCGGTTCATCCAAACCGATAGAGGTAATCACATTACCCGTACTGCGGGTGCCTTTGTAAGAGGCCAGTTTTATAAAACAGATTTCTGCTTCAATAGTAATTTCTTTAAAAAGATCTGACGCAAACATAAAGGAACCATTGAGAATGGCTATAAAAATGGGACGTTTATCCTTATAATCAATATTAATTTGTGTTGCCAGTTCTTTTATACGGATACTGATTTCCATTGCCGGAATGTAAGGCTTAAACTCTTTGCCGTTTACTTTAATGATTGACATGGTTACTTATAATTTTTACAACGCTTTATTCTTTACCTGGCAACAATTAATTGCTGACCAATACTTAAATTATTTCCGGTAAGATTGTTCCATTCTTTTAACTGGGTAACTGTTACATTATACTTTTTAGAAATTGTATACAATCCTTCTTTGGGCTGAACCAGGTGTGTTTTAGTCGTTGTTTTAGTTATGTCTTTAACGGTGTTTGCTGCTAAGACTGCCCTGTTGTGTTGCAGACTTAATTGTGTTCCATACTGCAGTTCGGCATCTTCCCTAAGATTATTATAAGCCAACAAATTTTGCAATTGAACTCCCTGCTTTTGAGCCACATCATACAGTGTTTCTCCCTGCTGTGTGTAGTAATATTCCACCGCTCCTTTCTCTTGTTTTTTTTCAAGATAAATTAATTGGTCCCTGGATATTAAACCATCGATTGTTAAATCGTTGTACGATAATAATTTGCTTAATGGTATATCGTTTTGGGTAGCTATTGCTAATAAAGAAGTGCCTTTGGCGGCTAACATGCATTTGCTATTGTTAATTGCTGTAACTGAACCAGTGGGTTCCCCGAGGCTGTTTAGCTCATTTTTTATTCCTATTTCTGATACTGCTTTACCGCCAGAATTTCTATTATCATCTTCATTTTTGTTGATTTCAAATTTGGGCATTTCATCAACTGCGGCTTCAGAATATTGCTGCAAATTGTATTGTTCAATATTCTTTATCAAGATGTCAGGATATTTAGGGTTGGTTGCGTAGCCAGCTTTTTTTAGTCCCTTCGCCCAACCTTTATAATCTGTAGGTTCAAGGCTAAATAAGCCACTGTAACGATCACTCCCCCGTAAAAAATTACTATGATCACGAAAGGATTCTTCGGCATCTTTATAAGATCTGAAACATTCACCCATAGCATCGTCATCATGGGTTACACCAGGGCCCGTCCAATTGTTTTTACATTTTATACCAAAATGGTTGTTTGATTTTTTTACCAGACTGCTATTGCCACTTTCAGTTTCCAATAAGCCTTGGGCAAGCGTGATAGAAGCTGGCACCCCCATTCGCTTCATTTCCCTGATGGCAACATCTTTGTACTGCTCAATGTATTGTTGGGGCGTTAATTGCTGTGCGGATACACTTGTAACCAGCATTAACAACACCACAAGTGGAGATAGTTTCTTAAACATAGTTTATTGTAAATTAGATTTATAGCTGCTTTGTAAAAAGTAAAATGATATTATTTTTTCCTGATGATACTAATACCATCTCTCATGGTAAGCATCACATTTTCTACCCGGGTATCTGCTTTAACATGTTCATTAAATTTATGAACTGCAACTGCATTTTTGCCACTGATGGGTTGCTGTAGTACCTGCCCATGAAACAACACATTATCTGCTATGATTACACCATTCTTTTTTACACTTGGCAAAATTAATTCGTAATAATCAATATACCCTGTTTTATCTGCGTCTATAAAAACAATATCCCAAATTTCCTGCAAGGTTGGTATAATTTCTATGGCGTTACCTGTTAATTGGAATATTTTACCGGCTTGCAAAGATTTGTTAAAAAAAGATTGGGCAAGTGCTGCATCCTGTTCTCTTAACTCAATTGTAAATAATTTACCCCCGGGTTGCAATCCTTTAGCTAAACACAAAGCGCTATAACCTGTAAATGTACCTACTTCTAAAATTCTTTCTGGCTGTAATAGCTGGCTGATAACAGCAAGAAATTGTCCTTGTACTTTGCCGCTGAGCATATGTGCCTGCGGGTGATTTTTGTGGGTGTAATCGTTAATAGTTTGCAACAACTCATCTTCATCTGTTGTAAATCTTTCGGCATATTGTTCGGCTGCAGCATTTATCAATTCAATCATCGTATGATGTTTTGTATTTTTTAGCATAATTGCTCTCTACAAAAATGCATGCTTCTTTTTAAAACGAATAAACGTATTATTTTATTTGGCAAAAAATTGTTTTAATAATTCTCCCGGTAAAAATAAAGCGATAGGCTTACTGTATGTCATAAACCCAACGTTCTTTTTATAAAGCGTAGTTTATCAAAAAAGCATGCATGAATGTTTATTGAACATTAATGCTGCACTCACCGTTTAAAAAAAGTAAACTTCATGCTTCTGATACAATATCCACCAACTGAAAAGCAATACCAGCCTTATTTAAGGCTATTTTTAGTTGATAACAAAATAATTTACCAGCTTATACGTTACATGCCTTATTAATATCCAAATAAACTATTATAACATGGAATTACTTTTTGGTGCTAAAGAAAACCGTTTAAAAAATGTACTCATCGGCATTGCAATATTGTTGTTCGCCTTTCTATCAACCGTATGGGTTAATCTGGGATCGTAACATAAATTGTACTGCTTGCAAATCATCTCCTTTTCAATATTGATTTTGCAATGTGATTTTCGTTGTCCTGCTGGTAATTTATATTTTTGAATGTAAAGACGATTAATCATTTTTCTGCCATTTTTATCCTTCTTCTCTTCGGCAAAAACAGCTATGGCAATAGAGTCGTTCATAGGGGCAACAGATTCTTTTCCGCTGCTGTCTGGATTCTTTAAATAACAACAGATTTTACAGCACTACTTTTCAGCCACCATTTGTTTTTGCGCCCCTTTATTTGAAATCAGCAACAATCCAAAAAAAGTCAGCATTCCGTTAATCAGCAACAGCTCAATGCCAATCTGGTAGCCATTAAACCATGTTTTGGCATTCATACTTAGCAAGTAAGAAATGGCGGGCGCTATTAAACAAATGATGGTTATAAAATAGTTGTTGGGGAGCTGTCGTTTGGTAAAAATACCAAAGGCAAACAAGCCAAGCAACGGGCCATAGGTATAACCTGCCAGGTCTAAAATTTTATCAATAATGCTATTGTCATTTACCACTTTAAATATCATTATGCAGGCTAAAAAAACAACTGTAAAACTTAAATGAACTGTAAGTCGCAAACGCTTTTTTTGCTTTTCATCCAAATCATCCCGCTGCTTTAAACCAAGTATATCAATACAAAAAGAAGAGGTAAGTGCGGTAAGTGCACCATCTGCGCTGGGGAACAACGCAGAGATGAGGGCAATGATAAAAATAATGCCAACACCAAAAGGTAAATAATTAAGTACAACCGATGGAAAGGCTTTATCTCCAATAATATTTATGTTGTTTAATATCAATTGCTTTACAGGTTTTCCGTTTACGATTACGTCCTGGTAAGTGCCACCATTGGCGCCGGCAAACAGATACAACAAGCCGCCCAGCAATAAAAACAATACCAGTACAGATACAAGCACTATTGCCAACGTGATGACATTTTTTTGCGAATCTGCCAACCTTTTTACACTGATGTTTTTTTGCATCATCTCCTGGTCGAGCCCCGTCATCGCAATGGTGATGAATGCACCACCAATTATCTGCTTAAGAAAAAAGCCCTTGCTATTAATATCGGTATTAAAAATGGTGAGGTAACCTTTGTGGCTCATTTGTGTAAAAGCCTCTCCGGCAGAGAGGTTCAGGCTGTTTAATATATATACCATACAAATTATCAGCCCTCCAATCATCAGCGTAGTTTGCAGGGTATCGGTATATACAATTGTTTTTACACCACCTTCAAAAGTATACAACAAAATCATCAGCAGTATTACTGCAGCAGTTACAATAAAAGGCACGCCCATTTTATCGAGGATAAAAAACTGCAAAACATTTATCACCAAATACAAACGGGCAGTGGCGCCAACAGTGCGGCTGATGATAAAAAATAATGCCCCTGTTTTATAGGCAACCACACCAAAGCGCTGCAGCAAATAATTGTAAATAGAAGTGAGGTTAAGCCGGTAATACAGTGGTAACAAAACAAAAGCAATAACTGTATAACCGATTAAGTAACCAAATGCCACCTGCATGTAAGCGAAGCCTTTAAAATTGCCGCCTGCAAAATCTCCTACCCCGCCAGGCACACTAACAAACGTAACACCACTTAGCGAAGTACCAATCATGCCAAAAGCTACCAACATCCAGTTACTGCTTTTATTACCAATAAAAAAAGTATCATTGGTCGAATTTCGGGAAGTGTAGTAGGCAACAAACAACAGCAAAACAAAATATACGATCACAAAAGAGAACAAAAGAATGGGAGACATGCAAACTGGTTTACTTAAAAATAAAATTGAAAATAGAAAAAAACTTTGTGTCTTTGCGATAATTAATTGTAAAAGTACATGCAGGCTAAATCGATTGTAGTGTTTTGTGGAAGTAAAAGTGGTAACAATCCTGTATTTGCGGCAGATGCAAAACGCCTGGGGAACCTTTTAGGTGCCCGCAAAATTCACCTGATTTATGGAGGTAGCAACCGGGGATTGATGGGCGCTGTAGCAGATGGGGTACTGGAAAATGGTGGCAGCGTAACAGGGATTATACCTGAACTACTGAATAAGTTTGAACAACAACATGAAAGTATTAATGAATTAATAGTAGTAGAAAATATGCATGCCCGCAAACACCTGCTATATCAAAAAGCGGATGCTGCCATTATTCTTCCCGGCGGTTTCGGTACGCTCGATGAGTTATTTGAAATACTTACCTGGAACCAGTTAAGCATTCACGACAAACCAATTTTTTTACTGAATTCCGGTGGATTTTACAATGCCCTTTTAGCACACCTGGACACAATGAAGCAGGAAAATTTTTTATACAGTTCAATTGAAACTGCCCTAACGGTTATCAGCAGTCCGGAAGAATTATTCGGCGATACTGCAATTACTGGTTTTGCCGCCCCTGAAACAAAGGAATATTAAAACCAGCTACCACTACCGGAAGTAAATTATTAAACCTGTCTGTATAAGGAGAGTTTTTGTTATTAATTACATCAATCGAAACGGAAAAATAATAGTAAGGGCTGTTCCTTGATGCTCTACCACTGGTATAACCTGCACCTACCAGCAAACTGTTAGCATCTACTTTGTTTGTTAATCTGTTTCCACCACCGGCAGGCAGGTACTTTTGTTTAATAAAATTATGTTCAAATTGTAAGGAAAGAAATAAAAAATTAACAGGGAAAAGCCTGGCAAAAGCTCCAGGGCCTATAATCGTTTGCCTGTATTTATCATTTGTATAAACATCCCGTTCGCTTGAATAGGTATATCCAAAAAGCACACCTGCATCCAGCCATTTTGCTACACTGTACCCTAATTGTGGAGATGCACCCAATACCGTTACTCCACTAAAAAAAGATAGATTAATGTTACCCCCGGTAAAAAGATAGTCCTTTCTAAATCCCCCATCGGCTACTTCTTCATCCGTATCAGTTTCTTTTTGCGCCACTACAGTAAGACTGCAAACTATTATCATGCTGATAAAAAAAAATGACTTCATTATTGTAGGTTTATGCATAAAAAAATTACTTAATTTAATGGATACAAATACAGTCATTTTATATCGAGACTGTTGTACTGTTTACCATTTATATTTCTGTAAAAATCGTAAAAATAATAAGTATTGTAAAATTGTAAAAGTTGCAATTTAGTTAACAATGTTAATTTACAACCCGCTATTTTAAGAACGGAATTTTTAAAATTAGTAAGACCTTTTTTGTTTGGCTAATTTTTAATAATGGCTGCTGATCAATATAAAATAACTACAACACCTACATTTGCAAAAAATATTGAATGAAAACAATTATAGTTGCGTTCCTATTCCAGGCATTTTTAATTACGGTTCATGGTCAATCGCTAACACAGATTAAAAAAGAACTGGAAGCTACCCCAGACCCGCTGGGTTATGTAAAATATAAACTAAAGAAGAAATACAAAGTTGATACGGTTGCGATCATTAGCACCACCTCATTTATTGGCCTGCCAGACAGTCTTGCTTACAGGGGTAAAACAGGCAAAGTATATGGCCCCTTTAAAGGAAATAATGTATTGATAAAAATTCTTGCAAAAGTGCCTAATACGTTTTACCATGTAAGCCATATTGTACTGGACACCGCTATCTTTAAAAAGGAATTTGCTGATTCTTTAGCCACCAGCATCGTTAACCGCATACAAAGCGGTAACAGTACTTTTGAAACCATGGCCGGCACATATAGTGCAGATAGAGGTTCTTCGTCCAAGGGCGGCGACCTTGGCTGGTTTGTGAGAGGCGTAATGTTACCGCAACTGGATAAAGCAGTAGCCGCCCACAAAAAAGGCGACTTATTTAAAGTATGGACTCCTGCCGGATTGCACATTGTTACAATTAAAGACAATCCCAAAAAAGATGATGGTTTTGCTTTGTTTCTGAGAGTGCTGCTTTAGGAAGCTTAGCAGACGAGTGTTTACAAGTCTTTCTGCTGGCGCTGGTTTTGCAGCATTTCGCCAAATTCAATTTTCCGGGCCAGGGAAGTTACCGCCATTGCAATGCGTTTAGCCTTGGTTTCCTCCGTTTTAGCGCTCTCTATCCATTTGCTGTAGTAATGTTGAAAAGATATGGGTTTGCTTTGGAAAAAATCGAGTGCAGTGGGCTCGTCTGCCAGGCATTCCATCAATTCTTTGTTTAGCTCGTACACACTATTGTCTATCTGCATGGTAACTTCAAGTTGGGCCCCTTTTCGCTTACCAATAAATTTTCTCATGGCAGCATTCAAAGACAATATAAAATTACCCTGGCCCATTGGTAATAACGCAACCTGTTGAATTGGGTGCCGATCAAGTTGGCCTTTTACCCTAAATGATTTTTTACAATCAGGCGCTAATTGTTCAGCAAGTATCGCCGGAATTTCAATATAGGTCCAGCCTGTTTTTTCCCCTTGTTTATCAAACTTTAATATGGCGGTAATAAATTTAATCATCGGATATTGAAAGTAAAAAATATTGTCTGAATGGGTGGCCTATTTTTATAATTCAGGTATTTTTGATGTCAATTTTCTGATATCATTAACCGCTAAATGGTTATTTTAGCTTTTATGAAAAAACATTTTTTCTGCGTTATTGCTGGGCTTTATTTATTAAATGCCGGCAGTGCATCGGCCCAAAATATTGTGAATCCATTTGACCAGGTAGATGAATATGTAAAATCATTGGGGAAATTAGATACACTCAACATGGGTACCATCAGCTATATCGTTACAAAAAAGTTTCCCGGTAATATAGAAAAAGTAAGAGCCATTTTCGACTGGATAGCCTACAATATTAGCTTTGATTGTAAGGCTGCCAGGAATAATGGCAATGAAAAAACCAATAGTGAAGATGTTTTAAAAACCAGGAAAACAACAGCTACTGGATACGCCTCCTTATTTCAGGATATGTGCAGTGTTATAAAAATACGTTGCCTTACGGTGGACGGTTATGCAAAATACAGCCCCGAAGAAATTAAGGATCCTCCTGAACAGTTTAATCATACCTGGGTAGTGGTGCAATTAGGGCAAAGCGAAGATAACTGGCATTATATAGACCCAACCTGGGGCAGTGGCTATACCGATGAAAAATTAACTGTATTTACACCATCGTACAACGATGCTTATTTCTTTGCTCACAGAACGATCTTTAATTTTCAACATTACCCCGATAATAAAGCCTGGCAATTAGGAAACGGACCAAAATCAGTAAAAGACTTTTTTTTATTACCGTTAATTCACCACAAGGCTTACGAATTTGGTGTTACGCAATTTAACCCTTCAAACGGCCACATAAAATCAACAACTCAAAAACCTGTGAACTTTAGCTTTGCCACAAATGGCAAAGTACCCATTGATATAGTGGCTTTGCAAATAGGCAATGATAAAAAGAAAAAAATAAAAACGGTAGATTACACAATTAATAAGGGAATTGTGAGTTTTAACTACAAATTTGAGGTAGACGATAGCTACCCTGTAACCTTATTGGTTAATAATAAGCCAGTATTGGGCTTTTGGGCAGAGATAATTGAATAGGATGTAATAACATACTAACTAAATAAACTCGTTTGTTTTTTGATAAACCCATTATTAAATTGTAGTTTAGATTAACTCTTAAATACCAAAATTCAATAAACATGAACTTGATAAAAAACATTCAAGATTGGACCAATTCCCACAACCCGAGATGGCTAGCTCTTTTTAGAGTAGCTTTAGGTGCTGCACTGTTACTAAAAGGCGTGTCGCTCCTCAATAATTTACCAGATTTTGGCAGATTGGTTGATGAGAATACCTTAACGGCATACAAAGATTTAATAATTGATTCGGTACCCTGGATACATGTTGCGGGCGGTTTTCTGATTATCATTGGTATGTTTACCCGTTTTGCTTCATTGATACAAATACCCATAATAATAGCAACCATATTGTTTATCAGTTCCAAACAAGGTTATTTTTCAATTCAAACAGATCTTACCATATCACTGATAATTATTTTATTATTATTGGTGTTTGTGTTGGAAGGTAGCGGGCCATTGTCACTTGCTGGCTATTTTAAAGACGAGGAAGAGGAAGAAAAAAATGCTGGTACGGCCGCAGAATAATATAATTTACTATAAGATGAGAAAATAAAAAGAAGCCTGATGGCTTCTTTTTATTTTACCTGAAAACGAATGCCAACATAAAATCTGGCTCCCTGCATGGGCGCATAATTATACGAAGGATCAAATGTATATCCCATTGCATTACTATCTGCCCTTGGGTTTCCCTCAAGATCAAAATATTTTCCTCCCGGCTTATTAAAAGGATCATCAGGATGTAGCAATGGATTTTTAGGTAAAAAATTAAGCAGGTTTTTAATACCTCCGTATAGCTCAAATTCCGGGCTAATTAGTTTAGACAATTGCAGATTTATAATTCCATAAAAAGGAGAAGTTGCTGATCTAAAATCATTCGGCAAAACCGGTAAATACATCGGACCATTTAACCTTCCGGTTAAGTCAACAGCTAGTTTTATTTTTGGAACAGTATAGCTTACAGCAAATGTAGCAGACACTTTTGGAGCAAACAATTGGGGTGTTTTAATTTTTTTACCCTGGCTATCTTTATCTATTTGATAAACATCCATTAATGTAAAGCCTGCATTAATTTTTAATCCATTAATAAAATTAAAATCGGTGTTTAGGGTAATTCCTTTGGAAACAGCATATCCACTTAAATTATTATAAATAATTTTTGCTGGGTCTGTGATAAAATCTCCAATAATTTTATTGGTAAAATAGGTGTAAAAAGTACTGGCATCAATTGCTATAAAACCTTTGCTATGCCGGATAAACGTTGAATAATTAAAATTACCATTCCAGGATTGCTCTGGATTTAATTCAGCTTCTATTACCACTTTTCTTGCGCCCGTTAATGCCGCATGATCTTCTGTAAATAAATTTACCACCCGGTATCCATTTCCAAAACTTAGCCTGATGGCATTGTTATTGTCGGGTGCATATTTACAACTTAGCCTGGGTGTAAATATATTGCCGTGTACATTATTATAATCATATCGCATGCCGGTTAACAAGGTAAATTGGTTGTTTACTTTATATTCGTCCTGGATAAATAAACCTGGCAGAAAAATTCCGGAAGGTTTATTGTAACCCTCTGCTGTAGCAGTTCCCAAGGTATTATCGTCGTAAAAAGTATAGCGAAATGGAACACCAGCTAAAATATCGTGTTTACCGATTTTTTTACTCCAACGAATTTGGCTAAACACTACCTGCTGGTTGGCATAATACTTTATTTTTCCATAATAACTATCTTGTAAATGATAGTTATAGGAAATATCAATATTCCAATTTTTACTTAACCCAACTGTTCCCAAAAATTCTACCCGGTTGGTACCGATGGTTTCTCCGTAAACACTATCAGATCCCTTAAATTTTGGCTCCCATTGCAGCTCACCGCCCCACCTGTTTTCTGTAATATACCTTATACCCAACGATGCAGTGCGGCCATTAATCATCTTAATATTCCATTTATTAAAAACAGAAAACCTTTGTTGCAGTGTTATGTCGGTAAAATTATCTGCATTAACATCCTTGCGCTGCTGAAAATTAAAATAGTTTACACCCAGCAAAACAGCCACATTTTTAAACTGTTTTGAGGCGGTTATATCTGTATTAAACTCCCCCTGTTGTGTAGCAGAAAAATCAATTTTAAGCTTTTCCGCAGTATTGGCATCTTTTGTAATAATGTTGATTAATCCGCCAACTGCCTCACTACCGTACAAGGTTGATGCCGGTCCTTTTACGATTTCAATTCGCTTTACCATGCTGGTAGGGATTCCAGCAAGACCGTATACTGTTGAAAGGCTGCTAACTATCGGCATTCCATCAATCAGTATCATGGTGTAAGGGCCTTCCATACCATTTATGTGAATATCACCGGTATTGCAAACATTGCAGTTCAATTGCGGCTGCACACCATTAACCATTTGCAAACTTTCAAAAATATTAGGGGCAGGATTCTTTTTAAAAAAAGCCGGTGAATAAACCTCAACCATAATGGGAGATGATAATTTACTTACAGGTTTCAGCGTTCCGGATATCACTACTTCTTCAATTAAAGTGGAATCTGCTTCCAAGGTAAAATCGGCAACAGTATTTGGCTGCCGATGAATTATAACTACCTGCTGCTTTTGAAAGCCTGCCGCTGTTACTCTGATTGTGTACGTGCCAAATGGCACAGCCCGCATTATAAATTTACCGGATGAATCTGCAACAATTGATCGATGAAGATTAATAAAATGAATGGTTGCACCTGGTAAAGGCAGTTTATTATATGAAATTATACCTGATACATGGCCAGCCTGCCCAAATAAACCTAATGTGCCGCAAAAAGTAAAAAGTATAAAAAAAAGAGACCTCCGTTTCATCGCTAAATTATTTGAATACCTGAAAAGTTATTTTTGTTGAGCAAAAATAGATAATTAGGCTTACCTAATTAAATTTTTTATAAATAATTTATACCACATTTGCTAAAAAGCAACCATGACCTCATTAGCGGAAGAGAATTATTTGAAAGCGATTTATAAACTGCACGAAAAAACCGGCACCATCGTTAGCACCTCCGCTTTGGCAGATTCGTTGAGTGTGAGTGCAGCTTCCATAACCGATTTTGTAAAGAAGATTGCTTTAAAAAAATTAATTACCTACGAAAAGTCTAAAGGCGTAAAGCTTACGGAGAAGGGGAGACAAATTGCGATAAATATTATCAGAAAGCACCGGTTATGGGAAGTATGGCTGGTGACGAAACTTGACTTTAAATGGGATGAAGTACACGAAATAGCAGAACAATTAGAACACGTAGTGAGTGATGAACTGATTGAACAATTGGATAGACATTTAGGCTACCCAAAAGCAGATCCGCATGGTGATTTAATACCAGATGCTAAAGGGCAATTCGCAAAGTCAAACAGCAAGCCTTTAATTAATTGCACTGTAGGTTACAAAGGAAAGCTGATTGGTGTAGCAGAGCATTCTAACAGCTTTTTGCAATACCTTACCAAAAGCAACTTAAAATTGGGGGATGAAATAGCCGTAGTTGCAATAGAAGACTACGATTGTAGTTTTGAGGTAACAATAAATAACAAAGAAAAAAAGCTGCTTAGCAAAGAAGTTGTAAAAAACCTGTTGGTTGCTGAAATTTAATAAGCATAAATTTAACTTGACTTATTTAATAACCTGGAACTTTCCAGAGTCTACAATCTTTCCGTTTCTATCCCTAACCTGGTATACATATACTCCCCGAAAAAAACCATTTAAAGGAACAACTACATGTTGCAGAGAAGTACCTGTTTCGTAGATTTTTCGGCCCATAAAATTAAATAGCTGTAAGCTGTAGGGCTTGTCAATACCGGTTACAAAATCAAAATTAATTTCCGTAGTGGCGGGGTTGGGATAAAACTTCTTTACAACCGCAACTCCATCAATATTATTTGACCGATTTTGGGCAGTAGATGTAAGCGTTCCTGCTAAAACTAAAGTTAATATCGTAATAATCTTTCTCAGCTTAGTAAAAGTAAGATTTTATTTGCAATTTGAAATTTCTCATGAAATAAACAACCAAATCAAAAAAATATTGTGCTTTAGAAAAAATAGCCCCATAGCTAACAACTAGTATTCCCAGAAAGGCTATTATAAGGAAGCTATCTTACTTTGAATGGCGTTAAAATCCGGCATATCACCAGGTGTTGCGCATATTTCGGCATACTGAACCAGTCCGTTTTTATCAATTAGAAAAGCAGCTCTTTTGCTTACGCCCTGCATTTCAAAGGCTGGAAAAGTATCATACAAAACCCCAAAATCTCTTGAAACATTTTTATTAAAATCGCTTAGCAAGGTGAAATTAATTTGTTGATCTTTTTTAAATTGATGCAACGTGTACAATGAATCTACGGATATACCTACAACACTAACATTAGCATTATTGTACACCTGCAAGTTATCTCTTACGCCGCACAATTCTGCCGTACAAACACTTGAAAAAGAAAATGGAAAGAAGAATATTAAAACAGGTTGGCCTGCAAAACTATCTGAACTTATATTCTTTTTATCACTATCAAAAAGATTAAACGACGGCGCTTTTTGCCCAATTGAAATTGTCATATTTATTGAATGAGATTTTTATTATTAAAATGAACAGGTGCTGCAACTATGTTTTAATAATGTTGTTTTTTTTATTTAATGTGATTTTTTTTGGTAGCGAAATTAATAATTCTTGTTTTAAAACATCTACCAGTTTTTTCTTGACAAAATTCCGGTGGGTAACTAAACTCACTTCTCGTACAGGCACAGGAGCTTTAAAATGCCTGACCATATTTTGTTGCTTTAAACTAATATCAAGCGTGGCTAATTCCGGTAGAATAGTTACACCTTTATTAATTTCTACCATTTTTTTAAGTGTTTCAATAGTTCCGGCTTCATATTCAAAATGACTATCCTGGTTAGGTAGGATTTTTATTTCGCAAAGATTCAGTACCTGGTTTCGGAAACATTGCCCTTCTTCCAGCAACCACAATTCCTTTACATCAATATCAGCGGGCAACACATAGGTTTTTGTATATGCTGTATTATCCTTTGAAACAAAGGCCAGCAATTCTTCATAAAATAAAGGATAATCCATAATACTACTGTCTTGCAAAGGTGTTACAAGTAGTCCTGCATCTATTCTCCCAGATTTTAGCTGTTCAATAATTACATCCTTATTCATCTCCTTAAACTTAATTTTTACATCCGGGTATTTAGCTAAAAAAGGATGTAAAAAAGTAGGTAATAGATACGGTGCCAGGGTAGGAATAATACCAATCTTAAGCTCTCCCTGCATCAGCCCTTGTTTATCTTTTATCAGCTGATAAATCATCCTTGTTTCATGAACAACTATCCTTGCCTGGGCAATTATTTCTTCCCCCATTTCGGTAGGAATAACAGGTTGTTTACTCCTGTCAAAAATTTTACTACCCAAGTCATCCTCCAGTTTTTGTATTTGCATACTTAACGTGGGCTGTGTTACATAACAATGTTCTGCAGCTTTGGCAAAATGCCGGTAGGTATCTACTGCAATGATATATTCCAGTTGAGTAATAGTCATGCACAAATATAGATAGCTTCAATAGGATATTAATAAATATCAATAGACATTATAAATGTGTTAAGATGATGAATAGAAAAAATACACAAATTTTTTTACCCTGATTTGGTGAACCCACTACTTTTTTAACGAATGTTTTTACTGGCAACTTTTACAGGAATCATTTTATTTTTTTGCCTGGGCGCCTTTGCCGGCGGGCAGTCTATCGCAATATCCCCTTCGTTCATTTGTTTAGGATCAAAGGTTTTTAAAGCGGCTTTCATTTGTAGCAACTTTTGCTGTTTATCATAAATTTTTTGAACTGAATCTAAAGAGGTGATATAAATACTGCGCCCATGCGTACCCAATACCAATTCATTATCTCTTTTTTGAATGGCAATATCATGTATCGGCACACGGGGCAGGTGGAGGCTCATGCTCATAAAAGACTTCCCTAAATCAAAGGAAGTATAAAGCCCGTTATCGCTGCCTATATAAATAATACTTTCTTTCTTAGGATCTTCGCTAACAACATTCAAAGGCTCGGCTGGCAAGTCGGTACCTATTTGCTTCCAGGTTGTTCCGTAATCTTCACTAACGAAAAGATAAGGTGCAAAATCATCGAATCTATAACCGTTCAATGTTGCAAACACCCTACCTTCTTTGTATTGTGAACCAGTAACCCTGCTTACCCATAAGTTACCAGGAATTTTAGGCAAACTGGTGCTAACATTAACCAGCGAAAAGGTATAGCCGCCATCTTTACTTACCTGGATATTGCCATCATCTGTACCAACGTATAGTAGTCCGAATTTTAGGGGAGATTCACTAATGGTTGTGATGGTTCCATAGGGCGTATTGCCTTGCTTTTTACCATTGGTTAAATCTTTCGCTAATGCGTTTAATGCTTCACCCTTTGTAAGACTTCGGTAAAGTTTATTAGCACCAAAATAAAAAACATCCTGACTATGCTTGCTCAGAAGTATAGGTGTTTGCCAGTTATATCTTAATTTTTGTTCGCCTAAATCATGCATCGGATGCAGGAAGGCGGATTTATTGTCCGCAAGATTTTTTCTGTAATAATATCCAAACTGAGATCCTCCATAAACAGTTGTATTATCTCTTGTATCAACCTGCACCTGCATGCCATCGCCGCCACCAATTGCCTTCCAATTATATTCATCTGGTTCGGGTATCTTTTTTTCTTCTGCAAAAGAAAAATCCAAATCTTCTTTATTGAGTTTTGATGATCCCATCCATGTGCCATTATCCTGCAAGCCGCCATAAACATTGTAGGGCGTTGCATCATCTGTTGTAATGCCATAAAACTGGGCGGCAGGCACACTGGTTGCTTTAAACCATTTGTTGCCATTGTCATACGTAATATTTACACCGCCATCATTTCCCGCTATCCAATGATTGTCTTTACGGGGGTCTATCCAGCAACTGTGCCAATCGCCGTGTGTATTGTCTTTATCTACCCCGGTAAATGTTTTACCACCATCTATGCTAAAGATTATACTGGTTCCAAAAGTGACTACTTTGTTTTCATCAGATGGTGACACAAATATTTTTCCAAAATAATAACCGTAGCTGCTGTAGCTATCAATGTGTTTTGTATTTACTTTTTTCCACGTTGCACCTGAATTGTCGCTCCTGTAAATTTCACAGCCATAAATACCGCTGTTTTGAAATCCATCATCTGCCAGCAGCCAATCGTACAAGACAGATGGCTGCAGTTTATCTTTTGCTACCAGTTCTTTAATCGAAGCTGCCGAATATTTTTCGGGGAACCTGTTTTTTAATAAAAAAGTATCCATCTTTCTGTCATCCAACTTTAAAAAAAACTCCTTGTTTATATTTTTAAAATCATTCACCACATATTTGCTGGTGTCAATCTTTTTTGTTGCGGTATCTGGCTGCAACGCATTGTTATCTACCACCGCATATACAATTGCCGGATTGCTTGCGCAAACGGCAACTCCAATTCTGCCAACCGTTTCACCTGTAGGAAATCCGCTGCCTGCCTGCGTTACCAGTTTCCAGGTATTACCGCCATCGATACTTTTGTAAATGCCGCTGGTATTTCCCGTTGGTTTAAAATCCCATGCCCTTCTGGTGCGGTACCACATACATGCGTACAGTTCATCAGGATTTTGTTGGTTGATATCCATTTCAACAGCACCTGTATTTTCATCTATACTTAATGTAAGTTTCCATGTTGTACCACCATCAGTAGTTTTATAAACGCCTCGTTCTTTATTGGGAGAATATAAGTGTCCCAATACAGCTACCCACGCAATGTTGACGTTGGTTGGATGCAATATTATTTTGCCGATGTGATGACTTTCCGGCAAGCCCAGGTAATCCCAGCTTTTTCCATTGTTTGCAGATTTGTAAACACCTGTGCCGCTGTAACTGCTGCGGCTGCTATTTACCTCACCGGTGCCTACCCAAATAATACGGCTTGTCCAGTTTACGGCAATGTCGCCGATTGTGATGGCATTTTCTTTGTCAAAAATGGGCACAAAACTGAGTCCGTTGTTAACGCTATGCCACAGTCCGCCAGAAGCGTATGCAACATAAAACTCTGTAGGATCAGCAGGATTTACTTCAATGTCAACCACCCGGCCATTCATTTGAGTAGGCCCGATATTTCTAAACTGAATGTCTTTTAAAAGACTGTTTTGTTCCAATACTTTTCGTTTCTCCAGGCCTTTCAACCTTTCAACAGCAGTTGTTGGCTTAATTTGTGCAATAGCTGTTAAAAATAAACCGTTAATAAAAAGTATCGTAACAGAACAAGTAATTTTGATTAGCAACTTCATAAATAAATTTTAATGTATGGCAAAAGGGATGTTGAAAATACAGCAATTGGTTTTAATTTTCCCATTATTGTTTATGTTAATGATAAGCAGTAATGCGCAATATAAAGACTATAAACTATCCCCAATGGGTGATACCCTTAATGTAGTTGATAAAAACGGCTTAAAAGAGGGGAAATGGGTAAATACCGTCGGTGAAATAAGAGGTGAGCCAGGATATGAAGAAGAAGGTTTTTACAAAAACGATAAAAAGACCGGGGTATGGAGAAAGTACAATACTACCGGAGATTTAATGGCCGTTGAAAATTTTCTTTTTGGAGGCAAAGATGGTTTGCAGGAATATTTTAGTTTTTTAGGGTCGCTTGAAAAACAAGAAGAATGGCGTGGCTTTAATCCCGATGCACCCTACGATACCATCGCAGTTTATGGACCCGGCAACAATGAAATTATTGATTATAAAATTGTAAAAGCTGAACAGTACAGTGTTCCTAATGGCGATTGGAAATACTTTGACCAAAACGGAAGGCTGCTAAAAATGGACCGCTACGATCGGGGTAAATTATTACTCAACAATGAGCCTGCAAAAAAAGAAACTGTCGCAAAAACTGAAACTGATAAGCCGCAGGAAAAAGTAAAAACCAAAGAAATTTTAGAGTACGAAAAAAAATACAGTAAAAAGAAAAGGGCAAAGCTGGAACGAGATGGAAAAACTGCATTGTAATTTTTAAAAACCGACTTGGTCTATAAACTAATTTACAAAAACTAGTTTACTCTATTTGTTTGAGAACAAAGAACGCAAGCGATATTTTTATAATTTACCTGTTAATTAGGGCGCAGTCTGTATTGGCTTATCAAAGAGATAAATAACCAATCCCAATAATAAAATACCAATACCAATAAAGCTTTCAACAGGCCGTTCCACCAATGTAAATATTAGTACCCAGGCATTAAAAATTAAAAACAAAATTTGAAGTAATGGCTTTAGGGGGCTTCTGAAAGTGCCCGTTTTTTTGTTGGGAATAAACAAGCTGGTAGCCACCGTAAGTGAAGACATCAGTTGTAAAACAAAGCCTGCATACACCAGTATTTTTTCGAATGAGCCGGTTAATGTAAGTATAATGGCTATTATTACATGTACCCACAAAGCAGCCACCGGTATACTGTGTAAATTCCTCTTTGCCAGCGGCGCCCATAATTTATTTTCATTTGCCATAGCGCAGGTAACCCTTGGCCCCACCCATAAATACGAACTGATGGTAGCTACTAATTGAATAGCAATAAAAACGCTCACCCATTTACCGCCTGCAGTGCCCAGCAGGTTATTAAAAGCTATAAAGGTTACTTCTTCTTTTCCATCCAGTTGGGTGACAGTTGCATTTTTTAACAGTACCGTTTGAAACAACACATAAACCAACGACACAAACAACGTGCTGCCTATTAAAGCCTTCGGCAGATTTATTTTTGGATTATCAATTTCATCAACAACATAGGCGGCGGCATTCCAGCCGGTATAAGCAAAAGCAACATACACCATTGACACCGCAAAACCCGGCTTTATGAATTCATTTTGCCAGCTGTTATTCAACACAATGGCATTGGGTTGGTTGTTGGTTACAAAAAAACCCAATGCAATCAACACCAATATAAAAACAACTTTTACAACCGTGGTAATATTCTGAAACCTGCTGCTGTGGCGTATGGTAAAGCTGTGCATGAAGCCAATTAAAACGATGATACCAATTGCAAGCCATAAATTATTTTGTAACCCAAAAGGAGCCAGGTATTTGGTAAAAGCCATTGCGGCCAAAGCAACCGGTGCCGAAAAACCAACCGTAAGGCCGGCCCAGGCCGATAAATAACCTAGTACCGGATGAAATACCCTGGAGAGATAGATATAATCGCCACCAGACTCTTTAAAATGTGTACCCAGCTCTGCATAGGCAAATGCACCAAATAAGGCCAGCAAACCGCCTACCACCCACAACAATAAAATACTCCAGGTATTTTGTACACTAGATAACTGAAAACCAACACTTGTAAAAACACCCGTACCAATCATGTTGGCAACTACAATGGCGGCGGCTGTGTAAATACTAATTTTCTTTTTCAATGTTTTTAACAAATATTGTTTGATGCAGCAATATACATGAAGGTTAACAACATTGTACAGATATTGATACCCTTGTGTCTCTAAATAATAAAAAAGTAAAGGGGACTAAAAAGCCCCCTTTAAAATAATTAATCCAAAAATCTCACTTGTTTAATTGATAGCAAAATTAAGTCTTGCATAAAAAAATGAACCCAACATACCTTGCTGCACCGGTGCGTATTTAAACACACCAAAATACGAATTTTCGTAGGCCTGCACATCAGGAAAAACATCGAGTAAATTATTGGCGCCGAGTGAAACAGAAAGTGCTGGTATTATTTTATAAGATACTGCAATATCTGTGGTAATTTTTGCCTTATGCTTTTGCACTACACCAAAGGGAAAACCATTTCTTGTTACTGGTCCCCAATAAATATTACGCACCATAAAATTTAATTTACTAATGGCATAATTAAGGGTGAGCGTATGTTTTGATTTTGGGTTGTTGGTTTCAATCAAACTTTGTTGATCTGGCCCAAAATAATCATTTTGGTTAAGGCCGCTTAAAGAAGGCGGGAAACGGTATTTTGTAATGTTGGTTTTATTAAAATTAGATGCAAGTGCAATATCCAGTTTTTGGTTTTTTGCCAAAGCAACGGTGTAGGTTGCTACTACATCAATTCCTTTGGTACTTGTGTTGATGGCGTTGGTGAAAAACCGGCCGCTTTCTACGCCCAATGCTGCAATTCGTGGGTCTGTGATAGAACTGGTTATAACAATCCGGTTGCTGATATCTATTATGTAACCATCTACAGTAATCACCAAATTTTTAACTGGCTTTGTCGTAAAGCCTGCACTGTAATTAACAGAGGTTTCCTGTTTTAAAGCCGGCAAGCCAATTGCTTTAGCTACAGCACTATTGATGGGGAAAATCCCTTTGTTGATAATGCCTGAACCATCCTGTGCAATATCCGAATAGAAATTACTAAAATACTGCTGGTGCAGTGACGGAGCCCTAAAACCTGTACTGATAGAGCCTCTTAATGCAAAAGCATCACTCACATTGTAGCGAAGGCCCAACTTACCATTGATATTGCTTCCAAAGTCAGAATAATTTTCAAAACGTACAGCTCCATTTAAAACGAATGCTTTGTGAAAAGCAATATCCGCATCGGCGTATGCTGCAATGCTGTTACGGGAGGCTGCTACTTCGTTTTGCGGCGTAAAGCCGGGGAAAGATTGAGCACCTGCTATTCCGTTCGTATTATCCGTGTACAATTTCCAGCTTTCATCCTGGCCTTTGGTGATATTATAGTTTTCTAAACGATACTCTGCACCAAAAGCAAGGTTGATAATTTTATCCCCTGATCTTACCGTGCGACTTACATCTGCATTAACCGTATTTTGAGAAAACGAATGATTTCCAGCATTAAATTCTGTTGGGCTTTTATTTCCCATCGAAGAATTGTTGCTGTTTTTAACGGTGTAACCAAACGAGTTGCGGCCAAAGGTATTGCTGAGGTCAAGTGTCCAATCTCCCAACTGTTGCTTTATCCCTGTAATCAATGAAAAGTCGCTAATAGATGAATTCAAAGTTGGCTGAAACCCATTGGGAAAAATAGAGGCAACCACATTTTTCGATTCGCTGGGCAATCTTCTAAAGCCATAGCCGGTGCCGTTTCTTGCACTATAGCCAGTGCTTGCATATACCTCTGTTGCAGGACTAATTTTATAACCGAAATTGATAAAGCCCTGGTGATTGATTGCCTTTGCATCTCCTACTTTAAAATTAAAATCATTACGGGATAAATTTCTGCTGGCAAGCTCTGCATCATCCAATGCACGGGATGCCGCCGGATTGTCTGTAAAAGGATAAGCGAAAAAATTTCCCTGGGCAGACTGGTCAAAAATAATCAGGTCGTGATTTTGAGAACGATTGGTGGCGCCCCGACTGTTTCCCTCGTAAGTAAAATTTAAATACCCTTTGTCTTTTGATATTCCGATGCCATAGTTAGCATTTATATTAAATAACCCACCATCTCCCCTACCAGATACGCCGCCAGTAGTACTCACAGTAAGGCCGGTATTTTTCTTTAGGATGATGTTTATAACCCCTGCAATGGCATCGGAGCCATATTGAGCAGAAGCCCCGTCTCTTAATACTTCTATCCTGTCGATAGCTGATGTAGGGATAGCATTTAAATCTGTACCCACAGCTCCATTACCTACGGTATTTTGGTAATTAACCAGCGAAGTAGTGTGCCTGCGTTTGCCATTTATTAATACCAATACCTGGTCGGGTCCAAGGCCACGTAGTGAAGCAGGGTCAATATGTTCTGTACCATCAGAGGCAGACTGCCTGTTAGCGTTAAAGGATGGAACCAATTGAGATAATAATTCGTTGATACCAATTTGTGGCACTTGTAGCTGCACATCTGATAACTTAACAATATCTACCGGCGCAATACTGTTGTATTTGCTGCGCTGTGCTTTTCTGCTACCTACAATTACAAAATCTTCCAGCAGCGTGGCATTGGCAGATAGCTTTATTTCAAAATAAGTTTTACCATTAATGTTGGTTGTAATGGTCGTGTATCCAACATTGGTAACAATAATTGCCTTATCATTTACCAGGGCATTTATTTCGAAAGAGCCATCATTTAACGATAAAGTAGCTTTTTTGGAATTATCAAGCGTAATGGTTGCCCCTGAGACAGGCTCATTTTGTTGATTAATAATTTTTCCGGAAATTTTTTGTTGTGCAAATAGAGAGGAAGTTGCTGATATAAATATAAACAGCAGGACCAAGAGGCGATTTTTTCTCATTGTAATATAGTTTGATTTGTTTAATATTAACATGGTTAATGGCATAGACATGCAATGAAATTTTTGATAAAAAAAATAGCCGGTCTTTCGAGCAGCTATTTTATATAAATTTTTGAATAATAATTAAATTCTAAAGTGAGCAAATGCTTTGTTAGCCTCGGCCATACGGTGTGTATCTTCTTTCTTTTTGAATGAAGCACCTTCACCTTTACTTGCAGCTACTATTTCGTTGGCTAATTTATCAGCCATGCTACGGCCATTTCTTTCACGGCTGTATCTTACCATCCACTTAATACTTAAAGAAATCTTTCTATCGGTACGTACTTCCGAAGGAATTTGGAAAGTAGCACCACCAATACGGCGACTGCGAACTTCTACACCTGGTGTAATATTACCCAGCGCTTTTTTCCATACATCATAACCGTTTTCGCCGGTAATTTTTGAAACTTTTTCAACTGCATCATAAAAGATAGTGTAAGCACCACTCTTTTTTCCTTCCCACATTAAATTATTTACAAAACGAGTAACTAATTTGTCGTTAAACTTTGGATCTGGAGCCAAAGGTATTTTTTTTGGTTGTGTCTTCCTCATTGGAATAAACTTTTTTTATCTTACTTAAATTAATTATGCAGGCTGTTTGATTCCTCTATTAAAGGAAAGGACCTATTTTTTTGCTTTTTCTTTTTTAGTACCGTACTTACTACGACTTTGCTTACGATCTTTTACACCAGCAGTATCTAAACTACCACGTACGATATGATAACGTACACCTGGTAAATCTTTCACCCTTCCACCACGAATTAAAACGATGGAGTGCTCTTGCAGGTTGTGTCCTTCACCTGGAATGTATGCAATTACCTCTATTTTGTTGGTTAACCTTACTTTAGCTACTTTACGTAACGCAGAGTTGGGTTTTTTAGGGGTAGTTGTATAAACCCTTGTACATACTCCACGGCGCTGAGGACAAGCATCCAAAGCTCTGGACTTACTTTTGGCTTTAATTATTTCTCTTCCTTTTCTAACTAACTGTTGTATTGTAGGCATTGTTGACCTTTTATTTTTGGACGGCGAAGGTAGGAATTCTCTTTCAAAAATGAAATATAATTCTAAAATAAATTCACATTTTAGGTATAAATTAATTTGGAAGCAAGTTTTCCCTGTCAATCACCTATTGAAAAATCACTTTTTGGGAAAAATTTTCATTGGTATTTTTATCAAATATGGCTAGTACATAAACACCATTATGCATTTCGCTGGTACGTGTTATTTCCAGTTTGGTGCCTGAAGCTCCGTAAAAATCATATTGCTTTACTACCTGGTTTAGCAGATTCATCAATCTTATATTATAATTGTGGTTGCTAACTCCGTTAAATGCTATGGTAAGTTTATCATTAACCGGGTTAGGAAAGATATTAAATCCTTCTATAGAACTTTTTCTGCTTAATAGTATTGTGTTACTGTATGTAAACGTATTGTTTTGATTTATTAATTTTAGCCTGTAATAATTTTTACCTGCAAGCGGCACTGTGTCCCAAAAATTATAAAGCTGGTTTTGCGTTGCACCCTGTGGTACTATTACATTGCCAATTGCTGAAAATGCTGAAAATTCATCTCTGCGTTCAATAATAAACTTTTGCAGGTTTACAGTACCGGCCGTCTTCCAGTTTAAGCTTGACTTACCGTCTAAATACTTGCCAGAAAAATTCTCCACTCCTATTGGTAAAAACTTAAAACAGTTGCCATTTAAATGAAAGTAATTTCTCCGCTTTATGCAACCACTGTTTACGACAATATCGCAATAATAGTAGCCTGTATCGGCTGGCATAACGAAAGGAATGTACAAACTACTAGCAGTGCCCAAAAGGGTACTATCAGCGCTGTTTTGATAAGTTTTTTTATACCATCGATAGGTGGAGTTATACACGGTATCTACACTTAATGTGGTATTTAACTGAAAGCAGTTATAAGTAGCAGTAATTCCATAATTCATCAAGGGTAAGATGCTTGCATCTTCCAATGTGGCATTTCCACATGCATCTGTTGCCCTTAACCTAACGAGTGAATAGTTTGTGCCATTGTTAATAGTAAACAAAGAGACTGGTTGTGGACTAGTTACAATAGATGGGCTTGAAGGAGAACTACCAATAATTTCATACAAAAACGGACCGACTCCGTTTGACACCACCGCCCCTAAACTGAACCCATTTACATCACATTGATAAACTGACGACCGGTTTAAATTTGGGTATTGATATGGATTAACCGTAACAGTGTCAAAATAAATATTGTTACAATTATCATTAGCAGTATATCGTACAACGTAAGTTGCTGGCTCCAGGTTATTGAAAGTATACATACTGCCGGAAACTACACTTGGTGCAATATAGGGAGATAAAAGTATCCCATTCCTTTTCATTATTCGTACAACGAGCGTCCCCATATTGGACGAGGCTTTTATCAGTAACGATCCCGATCCGTTTTCCCAGGTAGAACTTGGGCACTTGGGTGCGACAGTAGGCATACGGGTAAAAAAACTAGCAGTAGCATTTGAATAAACAGTATCCTTGTTACCACAATTGTCTGTAACTATTATTTTATGGCTTTGCCCCACTAATGTACCAGGAATACTATCGATATTTATGACAGTAGAATTATAACTCCTGTTAAAAAATAATACGCCATTTGGTTTGTAGATTTTAATATTTACAGGAATAGAACCGCCAATAACATTTACGCCAAAACTTGCATAGCCCTGCTTACATGATTTTTTTGAAGATACGGTTAGCTTGATGGGTGTAGGCATTACATTAAAACATCTTGATATCAGCGTATCATAGCATCCATCCTGAATTTTTATACAATAACTTCCATAAAGAAGGTTGGCAAAAACTCCGGTGGTGTTGCACGAAAGCTTTACATCATTAACGTTGTAAAGACAATATTTGGGAGTATTTAAATTTAGTGCTCCACTGGTGTTTACATTAAAAGTGGTACAGTTTTTTTTTGTAATAGTTACATTGCTATTTAAAGAAGGCTTTGGAGGATATTCAGAAAAACAATAGGTAAAGGAAGTATCGGGGCAGGTAGTTTTAACTTTTAAACAATAAGAGCCGTACGCAAGGTTAGAAAAAATACCGCTTTCGTTGCATTCAATTAAAACGTTTTGGTTATCATACAAACAAAATCCCGGGTCAATTATGGAACTACCGCCAGTTGTATTAATCGAAAAAGTTGTGCAGGTTCGATTACTTTTTTTAACAACAATATCATTTACTACAACTGGTCCTAATACAGAAATACATCTTACAATGGTTGTATCGTAGCACGAATCATGAATAGTGATACAATAATTCCCGTAAACAAGGTTATTAAATATTCCGGTTGTATTACAACTTATCTGTACCTTATTTTTATCGAATATACAATACAACGGATTTGTTAAGCTATCCCCTCCCACTGCCACTCCAAATACAGCACAGTCGTAGTAGGAAGGTAAAATAATGGCCGGTATCAATGGACGTGGTGGAGATGTTGAAATACATCTTACAATGGTTGTATCCCTGCAGTTATCTTTTATGTTAATACAATAGTTGCCGTGAGCAACATTATTGAAAATACCTGTGTTATTGCATGCAGTAGTATTGCCAAATGCATCAATGAGGCAGTATTGAGGCGATGTTAAACCAACCTGCCCGGTAACTGCTGCATTAAATGTATTGCAGGTACTGTTGTTAATAAGAATGTTGTTGGCAACGCTTAACGCCGGTGGCGTACTATTAAAACAACGGATGATGGTGGTATCACTACAGGAATCATAAGCTGAAATGCAATATTTATCGTAAGGCAGATTCGTGAACACTCCGGTTGTGTTGCAAGTCAGCTCCACATTATTACTGTTGTAAAGGCAAAATTTTGAACCATAAAAATTTCGAACATCAGATAAAGCTGCAGAAAAAGTATTACAGTTGGCATTATAAATAGAAACGTTTGCAGCTACCGAAGGCTTAAAATTAACGATTGCTATTCCTTTTTTAATTTTTCCACAGGGGTCTTTAACGATTACTTCAAACGTATTTTGCCCGCTCAAATTAAAAGAAAAGGATGCATTAAAAGACCATATTGTATCACCAACAGCTCTAACAACGCCATAGGTAAATCCCGGCATGCCGCCTACGGTACTGATATTGCCCTTGCTATCACTTGCAGTGATTGAACCAACCACCATTTCGCAAGAAATTTTGCGGAAGGAGAATGAATCAATTTTCCAGGTATAATTATTAATGGTAACTACTCTCGTTTGAATGCCCCCACATGAATCTGTTAAACGGATGGTGTAGACTCCTGCCACCAGGCTATTGAATGTTCCTACCGTGTTGGTAGTACCAATACCCATTGGGGATGGTGAAACAATAGTGTATCCATATGGTGCCCTCCCAAAATTTTGTGTACTTAAACTTATACGGCCGTTATTGCCATTATCGCAGGTTACATCAAACCCAGCCATTGAAAACCTGGGATCTTTATAGTTTCCAAAAACAGGTACATTATTTAAAACAAAAGTGCAGTTGGTAACAATGTCATTTACAATTACCGAATAAATACCAGCCGCTAAACCTGTTACCGAATCTGAACTGGTAAAATTTGTATTTACAGGTCCATTTACTTTATACTTGTAACTACCTGAGCCTCCAGAGGCAAATACTTTTATTGAACCCGTGGCGGTACACCTGGATTCATAGCTGATGTTGGTTGCAGTAAGTGAATCGCATTTTTGCCCTTTTGATATGATCGGCAACAACAAAACAAGCATACAAAAAGCAAAAGCGCCCAATATGGTAAAGTAAATTTTTTGCATGTTTTAAGTTTAAATTTTCTTAATAGTGCGAAGTATCTGGTTTATTCAAATGATGAAATATCAATTGAATGAACAAAAAATGCACTGGTAAGAAAAGTTCATAAGAGTATTACATCTTACAATAACTAATACTACTTTAAAACTGAAAAAACTTAGGCAGGTAGGGTTTTGGATTAATCAAATTGGCTAATTACCAAATTGACGAGGGTGAACCTGTGTTTAGTTTTTCATTAATACGGATAAATTTTTCCTTGTTTTTAATCACAAAAGATTAAAAACAAGGAAAAATCAATTTTAAAACGTTGGGGAGATACTAAAATTGTGTTTTTACTAAAAAAAAGACATTAGATGCTGTACATCCACCCATGGGTATCAGGTGCTGTGCCATTCTTTATGGCATCCATCTTTTGTTTTATTGCCGGTGCTGTAATCCAGCTTGTCACATCAAATTTCATTTCATAATCCCGGTAGGTTAGTTCCTTTATTAGCGCTATTGTTGCGGCAGTTCCGGTTCCAAAAATTTCTTTTAAAGTTCCGTCTTTGTACGAAGCTATTACCTCATCAATGCTGAGGGATCTTTCTTCTATCTCAAATCCCATTTCGCTTAAAATAGTTAGAGCGCTTGCCCTTGTAACACCTTCCAAAATTGTTCCTTCCTCAAGGCCGGGGGTAACAACGGTGTTTCCAATAATAAAAAAAATATTCATTGTACCACATTCCTGCACATATTTGTGCTCAATTGCATCCATCCAAAGTACCTGGTCGAAGCCCATTTTATTAGCTTGCGCAGATGGATATAACACAGCCCCGTAGTTACCCGCTGCCTTTGCAAAGCCAATGCCGCCCGGCACAGCACGTACATATTTTTCCTCAACGTAAATCCGCATGGGGTTGGCATAATAAGGACCGGTTGGGCTTAATATTATCATGAATTTGTACTTATCACTTGGCCTTACACCAACGGCTTCATCGGTGCTTATCATAAAGGGTCTGATATACAAAGCATGATTTTCCAGGTTCGGTATCCAATCTTTATCAATATTAATTAATTGACCAAGCCCCTGCATAAATATCTCTTCGGGCACTTGCGGCATTTGCATGCGTTCCGCAGATAAGTTAAACCGGTTAAAGTTATCGTAAGGCCTAAAAATCTGCACCTTTCCATCAATAGTTTTATACGCTTTAATCCCTTCAAATATTGCCTGTCCATAATGGAATACAGCCAGGGATGGATTTAATTGCAATGGCTGATAAGGTTTAATCTGAGGCGTCTGCCATTCCCCATTTTCAAAATCCACTTCCAGCATATGATCAGTAAAGAATTTGCCAAAAGGAATATTTTGCAAACTGGTATCGGCTAATTTACTGTGCTTTGTAAGGGTAATATTAAAGTCTGTTGTAACTACCATAAATTGTAATTTTACTGCAAAGAAACAAAAAATAACAACGGAAAAAGAAGCGCTTCATGAGTTTAGATAATATTCAACTACCCCCAATTGTTCTGGAGCAACTATTCAACAAATCGTTGATTGTAGTAGAAATACAACAACCAGCACCGGCTGATGCAACTCTTAAACCAGTAAATATGCTGGGAGAAAACAAAAAGGGGGTACTGATATTGGTGAACTACAATGAGACAGTTTTTTTACCGGAAGATGAATTGAATTTTTTAATCGGCATTTTAACTGCATGCAAACTTACTATGGAAGATGTAGGAATTGTAAACCTGGCTAAGAGTAAACAATTGAATTATCAGGCCATACAAAAAGAAATCCCTTGCAGCATTTTTTTAATGTTCGGCGTATTGCCCAAGGCAATAGAAATGCCACTTGATTTTCCTTATTACCAGTTGCAAAAATATAACCAACATACCCATCTTTCTGCACCAGCGCTTGCTGCATTAATGAATGATAAAACAGAAAAAGGGAAATTATGGGCCAGCCTTAAACAATTATTTTCTATTTAGACGAATGATGAAAAATTTAATTTTTGCAACCAACAACGAGCATAAAGTAGCCGAAATCAGGAGCTCACTGGGAAACCTTTTCCAGGTGGTTTCTTTAAAAGAGGCTGAAATATACATTAATATCGAAGAGCCTTATGATACCTTGGAAGAAAATGCTCGGGAAAAATCCAGTACCATTCATCGGCTAACCCACCAGGATTGTTTTAGTGAAGATACAGGCCTGTTTGTTGATGCTCTTAATGGTGAACCTGGTGTAAAAAGTGCCCGGTATGCTGGTGAACCATCCAATAACAAAGCTAATATTGAAAAACTGTTGCTTAACCTTACTTCATATAGCAATAGAACAGCCCTTTTTAAAACAATTATTTCACTCGTTATGGAAGATAAGGAATACCTCTTTGAGGGAATTTGTGAAGGCTCAATAACCCTTGAACCCATTGGTAGCAGTGGCTTTGGATATGATGCCATTTTTATTCCGGCTGGCAGCAGTAAAAGTTTTGGTGAAATGAGTATAGAGGAAAAGAACCAATACAGTCATCGTAAAAAAGCAGTAGCTAAATTAATTTCTTTTCTCCGGGAGCAGGGAAACATCTAAATTTTCCAGAATAAAAAATTCAATATTACCACCTGTATTATTAGCTAAAAATCATACTTACCCCAAAAAGTTTAATCATACAATATGGCACGCATAAAAATTGATTTACCTGCTACTGAAATTGGCAATGCAACTGTCCCAATTCGCATTGCAGATATTAATTATGGCAGCCATGTTGGCACCGAAGCCTTTGTTGCTATAATTCATGAAGCAAGAATGCAATGGCTTGGGCGCTCCAATTATACAGAAATGAATTTTGCAGATACCAGCCTTATAATGAGTGATCTGGCGATTGAATTTAAGCAGGAATCTTTCTATGGCGACATTGTGAACATAACAATATTTGTCGGAGAAATAAGCAGAGTTAGTTTTGAATTATACTATCAATTATCTACCCAAAGAGGTGATAAACAAATACTACTGGCTAAGGCTAAAACCGGCATGGTTTGTTTTGATTACAACAGCAAGAAAGCAGTTTCCATTCCAGAAAAAGCATTACAACTGTTAAAAAATAACAGGTAAAATCAAGATGAATGTTTTGTTAAGCTTGAATGGTCAATATCTCTCCGTTCACAAACTGGTGCATTATTTTATTCTTACCATAGTTCTAGCTGTTGTTCCATATCCTCCAACTTTCTTCTGCCTGCAACACAAGCATTTCAAAGCCATTTTGAATAACAGCACCTCTCTTTTCTCCTTCCACCAAAAACAAAGTTTTGGCGGGTTTATATACCAGATCAAACAAATAATGCCTGGCACTAATAAATTGATAAGGTAAATCTGGAAGCGTATGTTCATTGGGCTGCATACCTACTGGTGTGCAGTTAATTATGATGGTATATTCTTGCAGCAAAACTTCATCAATTTCTTTGTAAGATAGTTGTGCCTTACCAACGCCGGCATTTCTTGAAACAACCTGAAAAATGATACCCAATTTTGCGAGTACATATTGCACCGCTTTAGAAGCGCCTCCGGTACCCAAAACGAGTGCCTTGCTATGGTGTGGCTGTAATAATTTTGAAAAAGATTCTTCAAATCCTATCATGTCCGTATTGTAGGCAATCAATTGATTATTGCTAAAATGTATACTATTGGTTGCACCAATTACTTTTACTTCAGCTGATAAAATATCTACATATTCAAGCACCTGTTCTTTATAAGGGATGGTTACGCACAATCCTTTAAGCAAAGGATTGTTTTCTAAAAGAGTCGGAAATTCTTTAATAGATGGAATTGGAAAAATATCAAAACGGCAATCATGGAGGCCCTCTCTGGCAAACTTTTCTGTAAAGTATTGTTTAGAAAAAGAATGACCGAGTGGATATCCTATTAATCCATAAACCTTCATAATTAAAAAAATTGAGCAATTAATTTGGAGATGATACCACTATTTATCCAGGTACAATTCAAATGTATCGCCCCTTAAACCAATACGCATAGTTTCCAGTGCGATAATTTCGGAAGGAGCAATGTTTCCGAGGTTAACATTGCAGCCCAACAATTCTAAAAAGTAAAGTTGTTGAGTTTTTTGCGGTGCTTCCCATAGTATTTTTTCCTGTGGTATCTGTGTCAATATTTCCTGTACAAGTCCTTCCCTTACTTCACCTGTTCCCCTGTAAATTCCTACATTACCCGCCTCCCTTGCTTCTGCAATTACATAGGTAGAACCAGCTTCCAGTTCGGCTTTCATTAGCTCTATCCATTTGTAAGGCGGTATAATATGTGCTGCGTCTTTACTACCTACCTCACTTAATACAATACCATATTTGGTAAGTTTTTCAATATAACCGCATTTTTCTGCATGAGGAATGGTAATTGAACCGTCACTAACTTCCATATAACTAATGCCAAATTCTTTACAAACATTGATGTAATCTTCAAATTGGTTTCTAATAAGGAACGCTTCAAACAATGTACCTCCAAAGTAAACAGGGATATTATAAGATGCGTAAATGGCTAGCTTTTCTTTAAGGTTAGGTGTTACGTAGGCTGTACCAAAACCCAGTTTAATTACATCAATATGTGGATGCGCTACACTCATAAAGTTTTTAGCTTCTTGCAGGCTTAAACCCTTATCCATAATCATCGTTATTCCATTGGTACGAGGCTGAACGGTGCGTTCCGGCATTTGTGTTAAATGAAAATTCATCAGCGGTTTTTTAAAATTTGCTGCAAATATAACTATTGAACCCGAAACATATGATTATCACCCAAGGGTAGGTAAGTGGGCTGTTGACAAACGGAATACATTCAATAAAATTTTTTTATTGGTATCCGTATTCATAAAACGGTGGATTCGAATAACTATTAACAAAAGCTGATTATGGGGGAATCAAGCAAAGAAAAAGCAGAGAGGTACTTATTTCGATTTATATTTTTTAAACCTTGCTATTACATCTACAGCCATTTGATTTTGCAAAACAGCCGGGTTTAATTCAAGGAGTTTTTTTACTAGCCGGGGATTCTTATCGAGGCCTATTTCCAGCTGCAGCATGGCATCTTTTGATTTGCCTAAAGCTAGCAGGAAAGCGCATTTATAAATATAGAATATCGGCTTTTGATTGGTAAGTGCCAAGGCATGGTTTACGTATTCTGCACCTTCGTCAAAACAATTGGCCTTGTAGAGGCATTTCAGCAATTCAAGCCAGCCATTGATATTTTTTGGCTTGTTTCTAACAACGTTACCAAAATATTGAACCGCCGTTTCAATATTACCCATTTCCATATAACATTGTCCCATTGCAAGATTATATTCAGGCTGCATTTTATAGATACGCATGGCTGTTTCCAAATTCTTAATGGCACTTTCCCATACATATTCATTCATATAGGTGCAAGCAATTTTGTAAAAAAGCTGGCTGTTTTCCTGGTTAAGATGGGTTGCTTTTCTGTAATAAAATCTTGCCTGTGCAAAGTTTTGCAACTTATCAAAACAATGTCCGATGGCTTCGTAAATTACCTCCTCCGGCCTGGCAAGCTCCAACACTTTTTGTAATACCTCAATGGCTTCTTTGTATTTTCTCAGCCTAAGGTAGGCATCTCCCATATTACGATAGGCATAATCAAATTTTTCATCGATAGCTACGGCATACTGATAGGCATCAATAGCTTTTTCGTACAACTTTATACCTTGATATGCTGCTGCAAGGTTAAACCATGCCAGTTCATTAAAGGGGAAATCATCAATAATTTTCTGGTGTAGACGAATACCCTCTTCATTTCGTCCGGTAAAATCTGTCCAAAAACAAATTTTATACAATGCCTCTTCATTATTTGGCTCAAGCTGCAATATTATTTGAAGGCAGTCGAAAACTTTATCAAAATTTTCATAATCATCGTAAACATCAACCAGTTCAAATAACAGTTCAATCTTTTCATCTCCGTCAAAAAAATTGAGAGCAGTTTCCAGCACAGCTGCTGCTTTTTCCTGCTGATCCAAAGCCAGGTAAACATCTGTTTTTAAAATATACAAATTGATATCGCTATAATCAAGTGACTCAGCCTGCTGAAGAAAATAAAGCGCTTCTTTATATTTTTTGGTAGCAATCAGTAAATCTGACTTTTGAAGCAATAGGGATGATGAGTATGGGTACTGTTCAATGGCAAGATCCGCAGCTTCAATTGCATGCGCTAATTCCTCTCTTTCATCAAAATATTCTATAATTTTTTCGAATGCGTCTTCGTCTAAAAATGAATGTTGCCTGCCGGATTTCAAGTTATCGTATTGGTGCAGCAATTCTTTTAATTCTTCTCTGTCTTGCCTGTAGGGGTTTTTGCTCATACGCTAATAGGTTACTGTAAATTACGGGATTTTTGTACTTAAAATTTTTTATTTGTAACTTTTTCAATCTTTATGCGTTAAATAAATGTAAACAAATAGAAGAATGGTAGCCGATTTAACAAAAATTGATTTACTTTTAACATAACAAACACAAAAAATGAAACCTTTATTAAAGAAAAGTCTGTTTATTTCAATGCTCCTTAGCATTGCTATTTTCACTTTTGCCGATAGAGGGGTTGGAAAAAAAACTAAAGTTAAAACGCTTTTAAATATTACTACCACAGCGTCTTTAAGGAATTCAATTTCGCTGAATATCAAGTCTGGCCTATCATACAAAGGAAGTTTGTCCACAAGTGGTCAGGCATTTTCGGGAAACTCAATGTTGAGTAGTACCATTTTAACCTATCAAAAAGGCAACACAACCTACATTATCCCCTACAAACACAAAATAGTTATGCCCGAAATTAAAGAAGGTTATACTGGTGTTAAAATGATCATCCGATCAAGAAATTAATTATTTCCTGTTGTTTTCAATATTACATCCCGTAAAGTTTTTTATAAAAGCTAGAGATCTTTTTTACCCTGTTTGTTCTCGCTGAATGTCATCACTCTGTAGCCAGACTTTGGAAATTCAAATTTTGCGGCAGGTACCGGATTAAAATCCATTTTAGAAGCTGTGTAGATAAATTTAAGTTTAGCTGTTTCATATTCAAACTGCAATGGGAGGCCGGGTAGACTTTTAAAAGTAGGGTCGTAATCTTTGTTAAAAGCAATTAGGTCTTTTGTATAATAAACGGTTAATATTGACCCATCATTTAAAGTTGCACTTGCTTTGCTGCAGTTGTATCCAATCAGCGTTTTATGTTCATTTGACAGCGTGAAAACAATATCATTCTTCTTCGTATTTTTTTCTTCCCATTCGTCTTTTGATAGTGTAATCATTAATTTTTGACCACTGTACTCCTTTAGAATAACAGCATTACCGGTTTTACCATCACGGATTGTTTTTTCATTTCCCAGACTACTGACCATATCAGTTCTGCTTAAAGCCCCTTTTAGATATAACGTAAAATTTGATCCGTTTAAATCGTTGGCCATTGGCTGGTTCTGGGCAGATTGAATATTGATTTCGTATGTAAGTGTAGCATCACTAATGCTTTTTTGAGCAAAAGAAGCAAGCCCCGATACTGTTAAAAGACTTAGTAGTACAATCTTAATATTTTTCATAATCAATGATTTAAATAGAATAATAGAATCTCATGCCAATTATTGAGCGGATGAATTATTGCTGAAAAATTATAGAAAGTTTACAATTATACCTTGTTGTTATCAAAAAATATAACGTTGTAAATGTAGAAGGCTATAAGGCAAAATTGCCCTACAGCCTTCTATAAATATCTCTATAAATTATAAAGCACTTTTAAGAACTACTTAATTAGCTTTTAGTTGATTTATTTTTTAGGCTTTGCACTTTTTTATTGGTTTCCTGCATGGCCATAATTCTTTCCTGCAACTTGCTTTGCTTCACCGGCTTCTTTCTGTTCTCTTCTATTTGCGCCAGAATCTTATCATGGTTAATGATGTATTTCTGGATCACTATTTGCAAAATTAGCGTAATAGTGTTTGAAATGGTATAATACCAGGTAAGTGCAGCTGGCAACCCGTTAAATACACCCAACAGCATTACCGGAAATATGTAAGGCATATATTTCATTATCGGGTTAGAGTTGTCCTGCATACTGCTCATGCTGTATATAGAAATTAATAGGCTGGTTAACGTTGCTGTAATGGTGAATAAACTTACATGATCGCCGTAAAATGGTATGGAAAAAGGTATATTATAGATTGAATCGTAGGAAGCCAGATCTTTAGCCCATAAAAAACTTTCTCCTCTCAATGAGATATTTGATTGAAAGAAATAATACAAAGACATAAAAATCGGTATCTGTAGTAGTGCCGGAAGACAACCACCCAACGGACTTACACCGGCAGATTTCCATAGCTTCATCTGATCCATGCTAAACGCCTGCTTATCTTCCCCATGTTTTTCTTTGAGCTTATCAATTTCCGGCTTCAGGGCTTTCATTTTAGCGCCACTCACATAACTCTTGTATAATATAGGTGAGGTTAGCAGCCTAATGAGCAAAGTGAGCAATAAAATTACCATCCCCATACTTGCAACATGCTGACGTATAAAATCAAATACAGGCAATAAAAAATACCTGTTGATATATTTTACAAATGCAAACACACCACTGCCGTATGGTACCATGTTTTCCATCCGGTTGTTGTATTGCTTTAGAATATTATAATCACTTGGCCCAAAATAAAACTGCAAAGGTATTTGCGTATTGCCGCCTGTTGCAACTGCATTAATCTTAAAGTTTGCATTTGTCTGTGCAATTAAATGGGTAGCCGTATCTGGCACAACCCATTGCACGTCGGCAGTTTGAAATTTATTTTTATTAATTAGTGCCGCTGCAAAAAACTGTTGCTTTAACGCAATCCATTCTACCGGTTTTTCAAATTTCTTTTCGCTGGAGCTGGTTCCAAGCGCTTCAAAGTCAAACTTATCATCTGATAAATAGCAAAAATGTGATTGTTGCTTTTCAAAATGTATATCTTTTTCAACTCTTTGGGTGGCTACCTGCCAGTTTAAATTTATAATATTCTGTGTTACCAGTTTGTCTGCACCTTTAAGGGCAATGGAAAAATCAATTAGGTAATTATTTGGATGAACAGTGTATTGATGAATGATTTCTTTTCCCGTTGTATCTTTTATGGTAAAAGACACTGTAGTGCTTCTGTCTGCATTAACAGTTTTTGTAGCGGCATCAAAGGTTAAATCTGCGGTGGGTATCGTTCTGCCTTCACCGGAATTAATATCGTAGGATATTTTATTTTTAGCATTGTCCAGCAAAATCACCGGCTTGCCATCTAAGGTTTTATACTTGGTAAGCTCTACCTTTTTAGGCTGACCACCCTTGTTGGTAAACATCACTTTGATAACTCCATTGTCTACCTCAGTTAGTTCTTCCGGTTTATTGATACTGCTTTGAAAGCCACCTGCAGCCTGCATAATTCTTACAGTTGCTGCACTGGTAGAATCCTGCTTAAATTTAACTGTATCGGCAGCGGGCCTAGTTTTTGCAATTGAATCAGCTACTCTTTTCTGTTCTACCAGGTATGCTTTGTTACCCTGTGTGTTAAAATAAAACATGCCCATCATCAGCAAGCCTATCAACACAAAGCCAATCACTGTATTTCTATCCATTCCCATAATCTGATTTTAAGTTGGCAAATGTAATTAAAGTTTGTAGTTATTAATTTGTAAATAGGTTAAATAAAAAATGCCCCACAGTTGCCGGGCATTTTCTATTTAAAATATTTCTAAACCGCTTATTTTTTGGCGGCAGGTTTAGCAGCAGGTGCAGCAGCAGCAGCTTTTGGAGCAGCGGCAGCTTTAGGAGCAGCAGCACCTTTCGGAGTAGCAGCTTCTTCCTGTTTTAACTGACGTGTCATTGTAACAGATGCAATTGGAATACGGGGTGAGTTCATGATTTCCATGTTTTCTGCCTTTACATCCTGTACCCTTATGTTGCCATTTAATTCAAGATCAGAAACATCAAGTGTAATGTTTTCAAGTAAATGCTTTGGAAGCATTTTCACTTTTAAGGTTTTAATTTTTATTACCAGTTTTCCACCATTTTTTACGCCGATAGGGGTACCCACCAACTTTAGCGGCAGCGAAACTGTCAGTTTTTTATCTTCAACTAATTCCAGAAAATCTACATGGATAAGTTTATCACTAACCTTATCAAACTGTAAATCTTTTAAAACACATTTGTAAGATTTGCCGTCAACATTGGCCTGAATTAGCATAAACTCTGGTGTGTAAACAAACTTTTTAAAGTCTGTTGCCAATGCAGCAAAGTTAACTTCAGTAGCACCTCCGTAAATTACAGCTGGCACTTTTTCCTCAAGGCGAAGTTGGCGGGTGGCTTTTTTGCCAAACTCGGTCCTGATTTGTCCTTCGATTGTAATTGATTTCATTTGTTATTTTTTTTGAGCGGCGAAGGTAGGGGATAAATATTAAATTGATGTACAAATTTAAACTACCTGCTGCTGGCTTGTCTTCACCTCCACCATTACTTCCTGTTTTTCATTCTACTGCGTAAAAACAGGCTGTTAATACTTCTGTTTTCCAACGCATTTCTAATGGCAATGGCAAATAATTCAGCAGTTGATACCACCCTTATTTTTTCGCACAAAGGCTTTACCGGTATCGTATCGCATACAACCAACTCTTCCAACACACTGTTTTGAATATTTTCATACGCTTTTCCGCTTAAAACCGGGTGTGTACAAAAAGCCCGAACACTTCTGGCTCCTTTATCTTTTATTAATTGGGCACTTTTAGCAAGTGTACCTCCGGTGTCGCAGATATCATCAATTAACACAACGTCACGGTCTGCAACATCACCAATAAGCACCATACTGGCAATTTCGTTGGCCCTTTTTCTATGCTTATCACAAATAACCATTTCACACTCAAAGAAAGAAGCAACTTCCCTTATACGGTTAGCACTGCCCACATCCGGAGCCGCAAAAGTGAGATTCTCTAGGTTAAGATTTTCTATATAAGGGATAAAAATAGCCGAAGAGTCGAGATGGTCTACGGGAATATCAAAATAACCCTGAATTTGTGGTGCATGTAAGTCCATGGTTACAACCCTGTCTGCACCAGCGGCGGTAAGCATATTTGCTACTAATTTAGAACCGATAGCAACCCGTGGCCTGTCTTTCCTATCCTGGCGTGCATAGCCGTAATAGGGCATCACTGCAATTACTTTATAAGCAGAAGCCCTTTTTGCAGCATCTATCATTAACAGTAACTCCATTAAATTATCGGTAGGAGCAAAAGTGCTTTGAATTAAAAAAACAAACTGTCCACGGATACTTTCCTGGAATTCAACTCCAATTTCACCATCACTAAATCGTTGGATATTTACTTTTCCCAAAGGTTCGCCAAATTTTTTGGCAATGGCCTCAGCCAGGTATTGCGATCCGGTGCCGGAAAATAGTTTAGCATTATGAGACATAATCATACTTAGAGGATAAGTGTAAGGAAATAAATTGTTACAAAACTATCATTTAAAAATTGATGTTTACATTTATAAGATGGAAGATATTCACAAAACATCCAGTTCAATTAAAAACTGGGCCATTGATGACAGGCCCAGGGAAAAATTATTTACCAAAGGAGCCTCCACTTTAAGTGATTCAGAACTATTGGCCATATTGATTAACAACGGACACAAAGAAAAAAGTGCGGTGGACCTGGCCAAAGAGATTATGAAACTGGGGAATAACAATTTGAATGAGCTGGGGAAACTATCCATTGCTGCATTCCAAAAGATAAAAGGAATTGGCGAAGCCAAAGCAATTACCATAGCCGCAGCTTTAGAATTAGGGAGAAGGCGGCAGGCATCGGCTGCACTGGAAAAGACTGTTGTTAAAAGCAGCAATGAAGTTGCAGAATACCTAAG
>JANYCA010000001.1 GCA_025360525.1 Chitinophagaceae bacterium
AATCGATAAAAATGCTTTATAAAAAACTTCATTCTAGTTTACTGCTTTTTGTACTGATGCTGATTGGCTTTGCATCTTGCGAAAAAGATTACAGTTACGAAGGTGGAAATACCGCCATTTTACCGGTTGATTCTTTAATAGATAGCGTTCCTGTTAAAGATAGCCTGAATCATGGTTTACCTGAATTCATCTCCTGCGTTTACTGCAATAACAACAATCCTTTAAAAGAAGCAAGCTGGAGTTTTAAAATTGATACAACCATTTTATGCGGTAGCGTAGATACAGCTATTGTACTTGGCAACCGTGCTGCCTTTACTTTTTTTGGCCCTACATCCTGTGTAAAGGACAGCGGCATTATTTTTACCATTTATCTCAGTCCTTATCAATTAACCCGGGACACTACCAATTACGCTGTTCCAAAAGCTTCTTTTTATTATTACCACACGTTGGCGCCATTTATCCTGATGAACCAGCCTTTGGAACCATTTAAATTTGTAATTTCCAGTTACGTACATGCAACCCGTACTGCAACCGGCACTTTTAGCGGAGTAGCGCAGAGGGCAGATGGCAGGGTGGTCGTTATCACCGACGGGAAGTTTAACATAAAACTGAATTAGTTTTTCCTTTTAACCGTTAAACGGATTTTCACAAATTATCTGGGTGTTTTTTGGAGCAATTAAAAATGGGTTGTTGTAAAATATTTACTTTCAGTTTGTTTTGAAAGTTCAAAAACATTCTTATATTTGTTGTATAATTTTGAATATGAATTTAACAGAAGCTAAACAGCAGTTTATTGCTAGTTGGGGTGCCTTTGGAAGCCATTGGGGTATTAACAGAACGATGGCGCAGATTCATGCCCTGTTGATGGTAAGTGCAGAACCAATTACGCAGGACGACATAATGGAGCAACTAAACATTAGCAGGGGCAATGTAAATATGAATATCCGGGATCTTATTACCTGGGGACTGGTGGATAGAATTTTACTTTCCGGAGAGCGCAAAGAATATTTCAGCGCCGAAAAAGATATTTGGAAAGTTGCCACTCAAATTATTAAGGAGCGAAAGAAAAGAGAGTTAGACCCCATGATGAAATTACTAGCCACGCTTGAAGACATTGACGGGGATAAAAAAGATAAAGAGGTAAAGCAGTTTATTGACACCATCTCCGGCATCCGTAAATTTAGTAAAAAGGCAGACCAGATGCTTGATGTAATGATTAAGGCAGATGAAAGTTGGTTTTTAACCGGAATGATGAAGATTTTTAAATAGGTAGCTTTTTGCTATTTTTTTAAATCATTAAGTAAACGGCCGCAACGCGGCTTTAATTTAACTAATTATTTTCACTATTTTCTGAAATTACAAAATATACAACTATGAAAAAGATAAAAATGTACGACTTGTTTATAAGCGTTTCGCTAATAATAATCAGTCTAATAGCAGGCATCATTTGGGGAATGAAAATAGCGCTGTTTGGATACTATTTAACCGGGGCATGGCAGCTTGCAAGTATGTTGTTTCATGCACGCTATAATTGCTTTACAAAAAAAGGTTCTGTAAGATATTATTATCATTGGTTTGCAGCAATTTGTTGCTGCTGTTTAATGCTGGCGGGCATTTTAACAGCTTTTCGTTTTATGTATTTCCTGCTGTTGTTATCAGCACCTTTTATGGCTTTTTATTACACATATATATGCTACCAGGAAGTATTTGTAAGGATGCAGCGACCGTTGGCAATTTTAAAATAAAGTCTTCTATCAACGAAACCTGTTTCAATTTGGTAACTTCGTTGTAGATTTTAAATGGTAATAAAATGATCAATCAACCTATAATTTTATTTGATGGCATTTGCAACTTTTGCAATTCCACGGTGAATATGGTCATCAGAAACGACAAAAAAAAACTGATAAAATTTACTGCCCTGCAAAGCGATACCGGCAGGGAGTTGCTGCTTCAATACGGACTACCGGTAGATGAATTAAGCTCCTTTGTTTTTATTGAAAACCGCAAGGCTTACACCAAATCAACCGCTGCTTTAATCGTATGCAGATACCTTAGCGGTTTGTGGCCGCTGTTATATTGCTTCATTATTATCCCGGCGTTTATAAGAAATATAGTGTATGATTTTATCGCCAAAAACCGGTACAAATGGTTTGGCGTTCAGCAACAATGCATGATACCAACGCCTGAAGTAAAAGCGAGGTTTTTACCCTAAGAAATTTCAAAATGCAAATAGTAAACCAAATGAAGTCGATCAATTTTTTATCTTTCGTTAAATGAATAAGAAAAAAACACTGGTGCTTGGAGCATCCCCCAACCCTGCCCGCTATAGCTATCTTGCTGTTAATAAATTAACAGCACATGAACATCCCGTGGTTGCACTTGGAATAAAAAGGGGAAGCATTGGTAACAACATCATAGAGACAGAAAAAAAACTGTTCATTGATATTGATACGGTTACTTTATACCTTAACCCCACCCATCAAGAAGAATATTATTCCTATATTTTATCGCTTGCCCCCAAAAGAATAGTGTTTAATCCCGGCACAGAAAATGATGAATTGGTGGCATTGGCAAAACAACAAGGCATCGTTACGCAAGAAGCCTGTACTCTGGTACTGCTAAGCACGGGTCAGTACTAAAAAGGCATTCCCCAATTTCATATATGCAATAATCTGCAGTAGCAGTCGTTATGAGATGTGACGTAGTATTATTAAAACCAATACTGCAGTTATCCATCCAACAGTAACACTATGAAACCATTATTATCAATCCTATTGACAGTACTATTTACA
>JANYCA010000020.1 GCA_025360525.1 Chitinophagaceae bacterium
CAGACAGTTTTAATAAGTCGATATCGTATATGTTGCTTTGCATTATTGCGGAATAAAGCTTATTACCAAATCAGCATCCTCAATACGCAGGTAACCACTATCGGGCGTATAGCTGATGTTTATATTGTCAAAAGGAAGTACCCCATACCTTGCGCTAATGCTGTTTACTTTTAAATCCGTTACCCCATCAATTTCCAGTAGTTTGGCTTCAAATTTTTGGATAGAAAAAACGCCATTAAAAGGCAAGGTTTTTAAAAACAATTTAACAGCAGTTTGCACCGGCGTTGCAGCTGTACCATCTATTCGTTGCCCGCTTGCATTTAATACCAGTGGATTGTAAACTATGGTGATATTGTTCTTTAAATTATCTGCCACCGATGTTGTAATATTTAGCTTTACACCGGCATCTTTTACCTGCTTCATATAAAATTGAAAGGCAGGTAATTCGGTAACCAAATTAAGAGGCGCTAAATCGCCACTTACCAGCTTTGCAACTTTTATACGTAAGCCCCGTGTTTGTTCGGTTACGGCCACATTGCTTACTATTTTACTGGCTGTTACCACATCCGCATCTATCCCGGTGTTGTTGTAATAATCCGCATCGGCCACCAGGCTAAATCCGTATTGAAAAGCTTTCGATTTTAGCGCATACCACCGCAAGCTGTGGGGCTTCATGGCACTGATAGTTTCATCCACATCAGCCTTAAATAAATCGAAAAAACTGTTTAATAAAAACGCACATACAGCCACGGCATATATTACGCACCTGTCCAGGTTGGTAACGCTCCACTGTGCCGGGTTAATGGTAATGCCAATAGTAGCAGCATTAGCCACGTAGGCATCGGTAATTTGTGTTTGATAATATTGTATTGTTTGTGCCATAAAAAGTAAAAAGTAAAAAGTAAAAAGTAAAAAATCTAAACCCTAAACCCCACCACCCTACCTCACCTTAAAATTTGTACCTATTTGCATGTAACCAATGCCGCCCAAATCCAACAGGTTTTTACCACCCGTAATATCCAATCCGCTTTGCAGCAAATAATTGGTAACTCTCGGTGTGCTGCTTACAACGGCCAGCTCTGTACCCGGTGCCACATCATCCGTAAGGCGCAAATTATTTGCTAAAGCCACCAACAGCCAATCGCTGGTATCGCCGCCAAACTGTACAGCAAAATCAAGTAGCGTTTGGTTCTTTTTTATAATAGCCATTACAAATAAGTTGCGTTTACATTTATGTTGCCATCCACCATGCCCAGGCTAATTACCTCCATGCCATCACGTTCCAGTTCCTTTTTTGCTTCGGATAATAACCCGGCTATATCGTTATCCTTTAAATAACCATAAGCACCCACACAAGCTGTCGCACTTTCCTTAAAATCCCCCTTATTGCTAATGATCAGTAGCTTTTGGTGTTGCAAGCTGCTTTCGCCCCTCACTATCTCACCATTGATGTAATTCAAATCAAACTGCTCATTTAATAATATGTCTGTACGTTGGCTCATGATAATTTACCTGTTATAGAATTGCCGGTTACTGCTACTGATCCTGCTATTAACCCCAACCCAGGCACCGTAAGCACACCATTTGTTTTAAAATGCTCAATAATACCTTCCGCTATATTTTTCCAAAAGGCCAGCCTTGCAGCTTCCAAATCAGTAATATCTACCTCATTGTAATTATTTGCCCTGCTGTACAGGTCTGCACCCAATATGTCTTTATTCAATGCCATCAGCGTAACAAGTTGTTTACTTTAGTTTTTGCCTGTGCCAGCTTCACCATGTTGGGGTTGCGGCCTTCAATAATTATAATCGGTTCTATTGCCTCAATAATCAAGGTGGCAATTTGCTTTAGTGTGTCAGCATTTTTTTTAAGTAATATGCCCGCATTATTTACATTTAATTCCACCGCACCAATTGTGCTTTTTATTTCACTCACCTCACTCACCATCAGTACAACATATTCATCGCTATTTTCCAATTTGCCAACCACTACAGTGCTGCCTGCAGTTGGTATCATTACCACCCGGTTGCCATTAGCCACCACTGCTCTTAACCGGGCATCATCTACCGTGCGGCCATTGCCCAGCTCTATGGCCACTGTGTCATCATTATTTACCGCAGTAACGGTTGCAGTCCGCAATATCTTTGGCGCATACCTGCCGCTAAACTCTGCCAACTGCTCTTTAATATCTGCAAGGGTTTCACTCATAATTTTTCGCCAATATCTATTATCCTTCTAAAGCCACTCATGCCGTAGTTAACCTCTGTTTTTTCTGCCAAATAATTACCGCCTCTTTCCTTATATTTTTCATCAGTTAAAATCACTTTGTAACCAGGCTCGCAATACGGTTGGCCAAAAGCAGTAATTTTTCCTTCGTACCCATCGTATGAATATTTTTTTAAATCAGCATCTGCCATTTGTTGTAAACTATCCTTATCATTTATGGTATGGCTGGTTCTTGTTTTAACAACGCCTTCAGTACCGGCCCTTGCTGTAACTTTTGAGCCGTCTGGCTTTTCGCCAATCCAAACAATTTGCACCTTATCATAACGGGCTTGCCTTAATTTTAAATTATTATCTTTTAATACATTCCATCCCAACCTATACTTTACTTCGGCTTTTGCTTTTGTATTAGTAAAAAGCAAGCCTGCATATAACTTGTTACCAGTAAAATAAAATTTAATTAACTGCTTGCTGGTGCCTTGCAACTCTTCTAAAATTCTGCACCCATCCTTATCTTTTAATATCAATTTATTAATGAGAAACTTCGGTATATCATCCCCCAATACAATGTCTGTACCCTGTGTAATTATTTTCAGTAAATCTTTTAGCTGTATATTTTTTAATGTTCCCTCGTTACTCTTTTTTCGTAACTGATAACTATACCCCTCGCATTCAATTTCCAGTGGAGCTGCAAAATTTACCCGGCTTACAAAGCCCTCAAACTCTGTTTTTAAAACGCCATTATAACCCAGTTTAATCACTACTTTATCCCCCTCCTCAAATAGCTTGGCGGTTTCTGCGGTTGCGGTAATTACTTCGCCAGCTCTTACTATCCTGGCAGTAATAGGTACTTGTATTTTTGCCCGGTCAACATATTCAAAGATGCTTTTGGTAATCTTCACCTCATGCGGCTTTACTCCCTTGTATTTACCTATGGTGATATCGCTACCTAATACAAACATGCTAAAAATTTAAAAGCTCCATAACTCCCCTTCAGGGGATGGGGGCTATATTTCCAAATCAAAAATCAAATCACTTTCCACCGTCATGGCAAAAGGTTTGGCATGCTCAATACCGCTTACCTCTGGCCAGCTTATTTCTTTTATTACCACCCGGTGCCCAACAGGATCAAAGCTGTCTCCATCACTTTTACCACTTAAAAAAATATCCGTTAAAGCACTACGCATCGGCACACTTTGGTTCTTTTTAAACAAGTTGTGTATTTGTATAATATCAGCCTCCGGCCACTCATTACCAGGGCTTACTAATATGCCTTTAATGCTGATGGCGTAATCATCAATACTTATCAACTCCTTCACTGTGCCACCACGCTCAGGCATTCCGGTACTTACAAAAGTTTTTTTCCAGGTGCAGCCAATAACAGCAAATGGCACCAGCGTTCCATCAATATAAACAGGCATAAAAAACTCTCTGCCAAACAAATCTTCCCCATACATTTTTTGCCCAAGATTACTATGCTCCGCCCTTAGTGGTGCCTTTTCAATTGCTGGCATCTTCACAGGCACATTGTACCCAAAAGCATCACTAAATATTTTATTCAAATTAATTTCTGCCATAATTTATATTGTAATCTATCCAGTCACCCCTTTGGGGCCGGGGGCTTTTAACTTGCTGCTACGCCGTTTACACTATACATTACCCTGCGGATTGATTCCCTCACCACCGCTTCAATTTTATCCGCACTCTCTTTTGCATCCATTACAGTAAACTCCAACCGCTCTATCTGCTTTCCAATATTGATTATTACGCTCCGCTGCCCACCGCCGTTAATACCTTCGGCTTTGCTCTTTGCGTCTTTGCCATCTTTGCCACCAAATCCATCCAACCCCGCAAAGCCAGCTTTATAATCGGGTGTACCATTCGCCTTTGATGGGTCTGTAGCTCCAGCAGGTTTTGGAATTTTATGTAAGCCTATTTTTGCATAATTCGATGATACAGATTGCTGTGCTGTTAAATACTCAAGAGCGTATCCGACCTGGTTGGCTTTATGGTTAGATTCCAATGCTGATAAATCTCTACTTGCTTGTGTCTGTATATCGGCAGTTAAAGCAGCTTTTGCGCCGCTAAAATCACCGCTGGCAGCAAGCTTTACAGCCGTACCAACTTTTGTAAAAGTGTTAACCACGTTTTCCGCAAAATCTTTAATATTATACCAAAGCTTTTGTACAAAATACCAGGCAGATTCTCCAAATGATTTAAATGGAATCCACGCCATTTGCCCAAAGGCTTTTATAATTTCCCACAAAGCAGAAAGAGAAGTTCCCCAACCCTCGTA
>JANYCA010000048.1 GCA_025360525.1 Chitinophagaceae bacterium
AATGTACCTGTTTGCTCATCCAGCATATCGAGGCCTCCATAAGTTGCCACCCAAATTTTACCCAGGTGATCGATTAGTACAGCAGTTACTGAATCATTGCTTAAACTACCTTGATCATTTTTCCGGTGTTGATAATGGGTAAACGTATTCGTCTCAGGATCAAATCTGTCGAGTCCGGCTCCATAAAACCCAATCCATATTATGCCGGTTGCATCCGTATTTACACATTCGGGATAAGTACCTCCGAGCGAATTAAGGTTTTTGGGGTCGTTCTGGTACCTTGTAATACGATTGCCATCATACCGGGTTAAACAGCGGTTGGTTTGATCTGACAACCACATTACCCCATGAACATCCCTTGTAAGGCCGTTAATTTTCCCTAGCGAAAGTCCGTTAGTTCCCGAGACCAGATTGAATTTTATAGTTTGGGTTTGTGCTGTACTAATTTTTGTCTGAAATAAATGAAGAAAAAATATGCACAAAAAAATAACGTGCTTTATGTTTATGTTTTTTCTATGACGACGCATAATTTGTAATTGGGATATTTTGAGGAAAGCAATGCAAGTTGTTTTTGGTTTTGATATATATTATTTGATAAATCTAATTTAATGCTTTTTTTACACTTCATATTTTATTTACACAAACCAAATAACATTTTCTGTACTCTCGATTGTTATCGAAACGGAATTCACATGTATTGACGATTAATATATTTACAGATAGTTACCAACTACAGGATAGAAAAGGTGCGTTTAAATTTGTTGCAGCGAATTAAGGGTTGCCAACCTTCATAAAGAGATTTATAAGTTAAAAGAATTATTAAAAAGTTGGCAACCCTTACAACAATTTTAATTACACCCGATAGAAAAAATGACCCCTATATATCTAACAATTTTGTAAATTTACCGGTAACTATCAGGTATAATAAAAAGCACTAAGTTTCTGAAAGTCAACAAAAAAATAAAACCAGACTTTACTTTAATTTTTTATTAATACAAATTAAGGAGATTGTATTATTTATATCCGCTTTTCCCATCTTTTAATTAGATTTTAAAATTTAGTCAACCGATATTAATATATTTATGTGCTGATTATTATGACTTTTACCAAAATTAACCAACAAGAATACCAACTATCACCCATTAAGCAGGAGATATGCCACAGGAACAATTACTAAAAGAAACTCCGATTTTTAAACCAATGATTTACCAGGAATTATTAAAAAAGACGGAAGAGTATGTAAACCAATTTTATAGTGAGCATCCAGCTGCAACTTTGCTTTACCACAACCAAAAACATACCGCTGAAGTGCTGGATAATACCAAAAGAATTGCAGATCATTTTCAGCTAGCCGATCGCTTATTTTTTATTGTTTCTGCAGCAGCCAGCTTTCACGATACCGGGCATTTAATAAAAAGTGATGAGGCACATGAGCTAAAAAGTGTAGAACTAGCGCAAACATTTTTAAAAAGTATTGGTGTAAATGAAGAAGATATTGAAGAAATTAAAAAGTGCATCCTGGCAACCGCCATGCCGCAAATGCCGGAGACTTTGACTGAAAAAATTCTTTGTGATGCTGATTTATATAATTTGGGTACCAGCACTTTCAAAGAAAAAAATAAATTGATGAGGAAAGAACTGGAGGCTATCAGTAGTAATAAAATTGATGGCATAACCTGGAGGGCATCTTCTATCAGTTTACTTGAAAACCATCATTATCATACCCAATATTGTCAACTATTATTAGATAAAACAAAAGCAGAAAATCTATCCGATTTAAAAAACAAGCAGCAGGAAAAATTAGCAAAAGTTAAGCCAACAGAAGGCCTGGCTGTTGGTGACGAAGAAAAACTGTTATCCAATTCAAACGCACCTGCTGTTGCCAAACCACCTAAAATAAAGAAGAAAGACAGGCCCGTAAAAGGTGTAGAAACTATGTTCCGGTTATCGTCTTCCAATAACATACGCATAAGTGTAATGGCAGATAATAAGGCCCATATAATGATATCAGTTAATTCAATTATCATATCCGTTGTACTGGGGTTAATTATAAAAAACCTTGATGAACACAAGAATTTAATTATTCCAACCATGATTTTATTGGGAGTAAATGTTTGTGCCATTATTTATTCTGTACTAGCTACAAGGCCAAAAGTTGCAGGTGGTGTATTTACAAAGGAGCAGGTAGAAGATAAGTCTGTAAATCTTTTATTTTTCGGCAGTTTTTACAAAATGAATTTTAAGGAGTACGACGAAGGGATAAAAGCGATGATGTCAGACAAGGATTTTTTATATGGCACCCTCACAAAAGACATCTTCTGGCAAGGGAAAGTACTAGGCCGTAAATACAAGTTGTTACGCACCTCATATACCATATTTCTTTATGGCATAATTGCAGCTGTAATTGCCTATGCAGTTGCAACTATTTTTTTCTGATAATTTAACACTTGTTCCAAATGGAAATAGTTTTTTTCGACAGAGATACCAGTTGGCTTGGGTTTAATCATCGGGTTTTAATGGAAGCTAAAGACAATGCCGTTCCCCTGCTTGAAAGACTCAAATTTTTATCTATATATTCATCTAACCTTGATGAGTTTTACAGGGTTCGGATACCAGCTTTGTTATCCTTAAAGAAACTTGAAAAAAAAACAGGCGCATCCTATTATTCATCTATCCTGGTAAATATAGAAAAAATTATTTCAGGGCAAATGAAGGAACTGGGTACTATACTGGAGGAAGGCATAATTCCCGCTTTAAGGGAGAAAAAAATAACCTTGATATATAATGAGGCCATTCCCAACTTTTTACTAAAAGATTGTTCTGATTATTTCTTCAATCATATCACCGGTTTTTTACAGCCTATTTTTTTAAATACGAAAAATCCGGCGTTACTTATTGAAAATAATAAATTACAGATACTGGTTGTATTGGAAGGTATAGTAAATGAGGAGCACCTGGCAATAGTCAATATTCCTACAGATTTTTTACCAAGATTTTATTTTGTTGATGACACTGACTCAGGTACACGTTTTATTGTTTTTATAGATGATATTATTAAAGCAAATCTGCATAAAGTTTTTACTGATTATAAAATAAAGGCAAGTTTTTCTTTTAAAATTACCAGGGATTCGGCCTTGGATCTTAAAGACGAATATGAAGGAGATATTGCCAATAAAATTGAGCAACAAATAAAGAAAAGGGACAATGGGCTAGCTACACGTTTCCTACACCAGCCCGGTTTATCCATGCGTATATTGTATTCAGTCTTTGATAAACTCAATCTCACCAATGGCAACGCTGTACCCGGGGGTAATTATCACAACCTAAAAAATTTATTCAACATACCATTACCGGATAAGCAACAGTTTTTGTATGAACCCTGGGAACCATTAAGTAACAAAGACCTGCCAACCAACGAAGATATATTTACAGCCTTGGCTTTAAAGGATATCATCATTCATACCCCCTACCAGAATTTCCTGCCGGTAATTCGTTTTTTTAGTGAAGCATCTATCGACATTAATGTAGAAGAAATTTATGCAACTGTTTACCGGGTAGCGCATGATTCAATGATTGTAAATTCTTTGATAACCGCTGCAAAAAACGGAAAGAAAGTTACCGTATTTGTAGAATTAAAGGCAAGGTTCGACGAGGAAAATAATTTAAAGTGGGCGAGTAGAATGAAAGAAGCGGGTGTAAAAATAATATACAGCATTCCCGGACTAAAAGTACATGCAAAAACAGCGCTGATAAAAAGGAGAGAAAATAGCCGGCTAAAATATTATGGTGTATTTTCTACCGGAAATTTTAATGAAAATACAGCAACCTTATACACCGATCATGTACTACTTACTACACACGCCGGTATGGTAAGAGAACTGGAAATGTTATTTTTATTCTTTAGCTTTCGCATAGTGCCTAAAAAATATCAAGCATTGCATTTCGATCATTTATTGGTTGCACAATTTAACTTACAGGAAAAGTTTTTGCAGTTGATAGAACAGGAAATTGAGTGGGCGAGGCAAGGCAGTGAAGCCACCATTAGCATTAAAATAAATAACCTGGAAGAACCGGAGATGATCAGGAAATTATATCAAGCCTCTAACGCAGGTGTAAAAATTAACCTGATTGTAAGAGGTATTTGTTGCCTTATTCCGGGTGTGCCTAACCTAAGTGAAAATATTACACTCACCAGGATTGTGGACAGATATTTAGAACACGGCCGCATATTTGTTTTTGCTAATAATGGCTCCCCGCTGGTTTTTATGGGTTCAGCAGACTGGATGAACAAAAACCTGCATTTCCGGATAGAAGTATGTTTTCCTGTTTATGATGAAAAAATAAAAAAGGAACTTCTGCAAATATTAGATATACAGTTTAGAGACAATGTAAAAGCCGTTACCATTAACGAACAAATGCAAAATATAAGAGCAGCAGTTAAAAGTGAAGATCTCTTGATAAGGTCGCAAAAAGTAATTTATGAAACCTTACAAGGTTAATGGTTTTTCAGTGAGTACTTAAAAACCAGAAATGCTTTTTTGAGCTATCACATTAAATATATCAATGGCAGTTTTAAAAAATTATACCTCTTTTTTTGTTTATCAACTCTCAAAAAACCTTCTATGCCTCATTCAAAAATTACTTCCCCCGTTTTACTTTTATTGCTTTTAATTTTTAGTAATTGCAAAAATAAACAGCCCTACAAAAGCCCCGCCGGTTATGATATTAACAAGCCTGAAAAGTTTGTTATGAAAAATTCATTAAAGGAAATTTCGGGTATTACTTTTATACCCGGAAAAGAAGATGTGTTATATGCAATTGAAGATGAAGCTGGAAAGTTATTTTCAATTACTCCCGGAAGTGACCAATTAAGCCATTCGAAATTTGCCAAAAAAGGAGACTATGAAGATGTGACGATACTTAATGATACAACCGTGGCTGTTTTAAAAAGTGATGGCTCGTTATATTTATTTTCAACAAATGAAATTGGAAAGGAAAAGATTGAAAGTGTAAAAGAATTTGATAATATTTTACCGGAAGGAGAATATGAAGGATTATGCACCGACAGTACTAAAATAATTGCACTGTGTAAAAATTGCGGCGGGGATAAGCAAAAAAAAGAGGTTTCTGTTTATACCCTGCAGGCGGCTCCGGGAGATTCTTTAAATATTACCAATACGTTTAAAGTAGATATCACCCTGATTCAGCCAAAGGATGAAAGTAGCAAAGAAAAGTTTCATCCTTCAGGCATTGCAAAAAATCCTGTAACGCATGAATGGTATATCATTTCATCTGTAAATAAATTGCTGCTGGTACTGGATGAACATTGGAAAGCAAAAGATTATTACCCCCTTGATCCGTCTGTATTTAAGCAACCCGAAGGAATTACATTTAACAGCAAAGGTGATTTGTATATTTCAAACGAGGGCGGCACCGGGGATGCAAATATTCTATTATTCAGATACCAGAAACAATAACTACTATAGTTTATGAATCATAATATTGGCATTGTTTCAATTTTATTTATAAAAAATATTATCATTGAAACGGCAGTGTGATGGTATAAACTGTAAATGCTCCTTCCTTCGTTTCAACACTTATTTCGCCACCATGCGTTTTGATGGTATCTTAGCTCATACTCAAGCCAAGGCCTGTTCACTGCCCCGATGGTTTAGTGGTAAAGAATTGCTGAAAGATTTTATCGAGTATTTTTTGGGGAATACCGTTGCCGTTGTCTTTTACACTTATCAAAACTTTGCCCCCATCCCCTAAAGGGGGCCGAGTCTTTTGGTAGTAACAGTTACTATAGGTTCGTATTCTTCAGCCCCCTTTAGGGTATGGGACTTTTCTTTTTTTCATCCACCACATAAAACGCATTGGTAATTAAATTAAGAATCGTCCTTCCAAAAATTCTGTGGAATGATATTAATGTTGCCGACATTTTCATCAAAATCTGTTTTCATGGTGGCATTAAAGGTTTTATCTTTTTGCTCTCAGGCCATGGTAGATCATCAGCGCTACTTTGTATTAAAGCGGTTTTTAATTCTTCAGGATATTTGCTTTTAATTGATTTTGATTTCATAAAGACCTTTTGATATTTGAAATGATTTGATACGAGCTTAGTTTTTTAAAGGCTCCTGAAGTGACTTGAATAGCTTCATCCTTATAAGAACTACTGATCATTATTTCGGTAAATTTTAAAACCGGCTTTTGCAATTGGTGCTGTTGCGCAACTTTTTCGTTTGAGTTTGCCACCGGCGATTAAATTGGATACACTACTATTTACTCACCATTTCTTCTGCACCGTTCCAGTTTTCCGGCACACCGCTTTGTTGATATCTTAAAGCGTTTTCCATAAAATAAAGGGCTGTATAATCTTCGGAATCTATTGCCATGATGGATTGAAAAATCTCAATCGCATTTTTAAAATCCTGTTCAAAATAGGCTTCCATTGCATCGGTAAAATAAGCGGAGGTTACTATTTTCTTTTGCAGATTTTTTTCAGGGTTACCATTTAAACATTCAACTATACTAAGCAATTTATATTTTCCTTTTAATTGCACTTTGCCCAATTGCCGCAAAAGAAATTTATCCTGATCGGCAATCTGGAAAAGGGTTTCGCCACTAAGCAACAGAGGAGACCGGTAATATTTTGTAAGACTTTCAATACGGGCAGCCGTGTTAACAGTATCAGAAATAGTGGCGGCATCCAGCCTGTGTTCATCGCCTGTAATGCCCATAATCAATGGGCCGGTATGCATGCCAATACCAGCTTTGATAATGGGAAGCCCTTGCGAAATCCGCTCCACATTTAGCTCATAAACGGCTATTTGCATGGCGATGGCTGCGTTGAGTGCATCAACCGGTTGGCGGGGAAATATAGCCATGATGGAATCTCCCAGGTACTGATTGATAAACCCCTGATGCAAACGGATGATTGGCCCCAGCCTTTCATTGAAAGAGGATACAAAACGAAAGTTTTCATCCGGTGTCATATTCTCCGACAGGGTAGTGAAATCCCTGATATCAGTGAACAAAACGGTTACAATTTTTTCCGCCTGGTCGCCCAACTTAACATCGGTAAGCGATGTTTTACCGAGCAAGCGAATGAACTCGTTGGGTACAAATTTTTTGGTTACTTCATGTATGCGTAAAATGGCTTCTTCCCTTTCCCTAACTTCCCGGATATTCTTTTCGAACAACAGCGCACTTTCAATGGCTGCAGATGATTGCAGTGCCAGCGTAACCAATAATTTGAGATGCGCCGCTGTATATTGATCAGCATTTTTATCGGTCATTATGATGGCACCTAAAATACGATGCTTCACTTTCATGGCAGCGTAAATCAGCGATTGTGCATCGCTTTCAACAATTCCTTTTTGTTTTAAAAAAGAAATATCATGCATTATTTCCGACTGGCCACTTAAGCCAATTTTTAGCAACAGGTGAGAATTGCCTAACAATAAAGATTCATCGAACAAAGCAGCTCCTGCTCTGGCCGGTATCTCCAGCCGACGGCTTTCTTCATCCCATGATATTACCACACCACTAGTGGAGGGAATGGAGTGCATGGCCTGTTCAAGTGTTAATTGTGCAATGATATCGGGATCGATGGTTTGGGATAATTTTTCTGAAAAATTATAGATCACATTCAATTCCTGGTACAAATTCAACACCTCTGAGCCTAATTTTTTTTTGTCTGCTTCTTTCTGCAGCATCAACGATAATAAATTGGCCATGATAGCTGCCTCCCCTTTTCCTTTTACCCAACCCATCATTTCGTCTTCTAATTGCACGGGGTAAGCTGGTTCATTTTCCGGATTGTTTTCTGTACAAAATAAAAGGTTGTGCTGGTTGTCTTCCACGGTAATATCGGTGCCTGTCAATGTAGCCCACGACTTAAGCCAGGCAGTTGTTTCACTTCTTTTACCCAGTATCGATTTTAATGTTGGTTGCGCCATACTGGGTGGTGGTTGTTGAGGTTTTTTAATTTAACAAAAGGTGAATGGTCAATGGAGAATGCTTGCTCGCTGCTCACAGCTCATAGCTCATTACTAACTAAGCTATCCCCAGCACTTCCTTTGCTTTATTCAAAATCACTTCGGGGTCAAAAGGTTTGGTCATATACACATCTGCACCAACTTCCTGGCCTTTAAGCCGATCAAGCTCCTGACCTTTGGCGGTTAACAATACAATGTACACAGCTTCCATCCCCAGTTCTTTTTTTACCCGGCGGCAAACTTCCATGCCATTCATTTTGGGCATCATTACATCCAAAAAAACAAGGTTAGGTTTTTCTTCCTTGATAATTTCCAGTGCAATCTCTCCATTTTCGGCAGTCAAAAATTCTACCCCTTCATCTTCCAGTTCTTCCAGTGTTTGTTCTATCAGCATCCGGATATGTGCTTCATCATCTACTATTAAAATCTTTTGTTGCATGTGTTTGTTTGATCCTTGTTATTAAAAAACTGGTTTACTATTTTCTTATTGATACACTACAAATAAAACATTCTCCAGCCCTTTCTCAAACCTTAGTGTTTTTACAATATCCTGTTTGCCGGAAAGGCTTGCACTGATGATGATGATATCTGGCAGGTTGGCTACTGCTTTTTCCATCAGTTCATTTTCGCTTGATTCCATTACCTCGTATCCTTTGGTTTGCAGCACTTCTGTAAGTGTATTTACTGCACCGGAATCTTCATCTACAATCATTACTTTCTTTTTTGATTTGCCTTGCTCCAGCAGGCTGCCAATTTCTGAAAACAACAGATTGGTATCAATTGGTTTATTTAAATACCGGTCAATCCCTATCCTGAATCCACGGGCTTTATCCTGAACCACCGACAAAACAATAATGGGAATATCCATTGTTTGCGGATCGTTTTTAAGGATGGCTGCTACATCAAAGCCGTTCATTTCCGGCATCATAATATCCAGTATTATCAAATCAGGCCGCTTTGTCCGCACTTTTTCCAATGCTTCTTTTCCATTGCGTGCCTCTTCTATGTGATAGCCTGCATCTCCCAGTTCCTGGTGCAGCAGCGAGCGGATGGAATCATCGTCATCCACTACCAATATATTGGCAGCCTCTATCTTCTGGTTTAATAATGTTGAATGCGCCACCTGCTCCTTTAATTGTTTTACCAATTCATCTAAATGGATGGGCCTGGCTTTGGCTGCTTTTTGCAGTGGCAGGGCAAATGAAAATACACTGCCTTTGCCGGGTTCGCTTTCTAGCCAAATTCTTCCGCCCAAATGTTCTACAATTTCTTTACAAATGGGTAGCCCAAGCCCCGTGCCTTTGGGTTTATCGGTGAGGGTATCGCCGCCTACCTGTTTAAACTGTTCAAATACGGCCCCAAAATCTTCGGGGGCAATGCCAATGCCGGTATCGGTAATGCTTACAATCAGCTCTTCTTTTTGCTGGTACACGCTGCAGGTGATGGAGCCGATCTCGGTGAATTTTACCGAGTTGGAAATCAGGTTGATCATCACTTGTATCAGTTTGTCTTTATCTCCAATAATTTCCGGAACAGTTACATCAATTTTCCGAATCAGCTTCAGCGCTTTTTGATCAAACAAAGACGAGGTAGCAGCAATGGCTCTTTCTGCTACTTCCGGCATGGAAACATTTTCCTGGTTGAAATCCATTTTGCCTGCTTCAATTTTTGCAAGATCCAACACATCGTTTATTAAATGTGTTAGCCGCTCTCCCTCTGAAATTACTACCTGTAAATTTTCAGAAACCTGGGTAACTGCTTTGGCTATTTTAGCATCCGATTTATCCACTATGGGGAATATTCTTTCTTCCAGTCTTTTCTTAATGATCTTGGCAAAACCTAATACAGATGTTAACGGTGTTCTAAGTTCATGACTTACCGTTGAAAGAAAAGCACTCTTGGCTTCATTGGCTTTTTCTGCTTGTTTGCTGGCCGCTTCGGCTTCCATTTTGGCAACTTTTACATCTTCAAACAACGTGGCATTATTGAGGGCAACGCCTACAGAAGATGCAATAGTAGATAAAAGCCGTAGGTCGTTTTCATTAAACCTGTTTTCATGCTCCGTACTTTGTACACTTAAGACCCCAATAATTTCATCACCCACAGGAATGGGAACGCCCAAATAAGATGCAGCAGGAATACCAATTTTTTGAATGCCCATTTGTGCCCTTAATTCCTGCAGATCTTTATTGATCAGCAACGACTCTCCGGTAAGAATGATCTTTGACGTGAGCCCTGCGCCTAATTTCATCGGAATCATATCGTCTCCGTACTGATAAGGAAAATGAATGATATTGGTTTTTTTATCAAGCAAGGCCAGGTAAACAATATTGGCATTAAACAGATCTTTTAACTGATCTCCCACCATTTTTATCAGGTCAAGCGCATCCAATTGCGATGCCAGTGCCTTGCTAATATTATTGACCGTACTCAATTCTGTTGCCCGTTGTTTTGTTTCACCCAACAGCCGGTTGGTTTCATCAAAAAGGCGGGCACTTTCCAACGCTACGCTCATGCTATTACCTAGTGTGGCAAGCAATCTTACATCGGAAGCGGAGAATGCATTTTCTTCGTCAATATTTTGTACACTTATAACACCAGTCACTTCTCCGCTGGCAATCATCGGTACAAAAACTACCGATTTAGAAGGCTCACCAATCATCACTACATTATCCAGATCAAGCATCTTCTTTTCCATATCGGTATTAATCACCAACTGCTTTCCGGTTTCAATCACATGCTTTCTAAAGCCCTTTAATGGCCGGGGGCCCAGTAAAGTACGGTCGCCCTTTTCATAGGTGTACCTATCTTCTATCTGGTTGGTAGTTTTATCGTAGGTAACAATATCAATTACCTGGGCATTAAAAACTTCTCTCATTTTTTCTCCCACCAACGCATAAATACCTTGTATATCCAACTCTTTCGACAGGCCATCCTGTACACTGTTAATTACAGACAATTCTGCCGTACGTTGTTCTGTTTCTTTCAACAGGCGGTTGGTTTCATCAAAGAGCCGTGCATTTTCCAGTGCAACGCTCATGCTATTGGTAAGGGTAGTAAGCAACCTGATATCAGATTCATTAAATGCATTTTCCCGATCTACATTTTGTAAGCTGATAGAACCTTTCACCTGTTCCCCAACAATCATGGGAACAAAAACGGCCGATTTTACCGGCAAGCCTTCTGTTACTGCAGACTCTCCGTTTTGTATTGAAATGGGTTCATAATCCTTCTCAATATCCAACGGCTTTTTTGTGCTGATCAGTTGCTTGCTTTCCCAAATAAATGGCCGTGGGGTTATTTCTAAATGCTCACCATTTTCTACTACATAATGAAAATATTCCAGCCCTGTTTCGTGATCGAATGTGCGGATGACCAATGTTTGTGAATCGGGGAATATGGTACACAGGCGATCACCCACTAGTTTGTAAATCCCGTTCATATCCATCTCCCTAACGAGCCCTTCCTGCACACTATTTATCACAGAAAGTTCGGCTGTACGCTGTTCTGTTTCTTTCAGCAGGCGGCTGGTTTCATCAAAGAGCCTTGCACTTTCCAAGGCCACACTCATACTGTTGGCAAGGGTAGTAAGCAGGTTTACATCTGCGTCTGTAAAAGCATGTTCCTTATCCATGTGCTGCAAACTGATAATGCCTTTTACTTCCTCTCCAACAATCATTGGTACATACAGCATTGATTTAGGCATTTCACCAATCAGTAATTCATTATCAAATTCAAGAGATACCTTTTCAACATTTTCATTCACCATTAACAGCTCTCTTGTATCAATCACATGCTTTCTAAAACCCTTTGCTGGCCTTGGTTTTAGTAAAGTGCGATCGCCCATTTCAAATGCATATTTATCTTCTACCAAATTGGTGACCTTATCATACGTAACAATGTCAATTACCTGTGCATTAAAAATCTCTCGTATCTTTTCGCCTACCAATTCATAAATTCCCTCCATATCCATTTCACGTACAAGGCCTTCCTGTACACTGTTGATGACCGCTAATTCCTCTACCCGCAGGCTTAATTGTCCCGTACGCTCTGCAACTATTTTTTCCAGTTCCCGATGTTTTTCATGTAGTTGATGGGTACGCCATTTTACAATTGTATAGAGAATAGCCAATGCTACAATTGCATATAATAAATAAGCCCACCATGTTTTGTACCAGGGAGGATTAATAGAAAAAGAATACACCGCTTCTTCACTTAACTGCTGGTAAATATTTTTTGCCCTTACATGAAAATGATAATCACCTGTGGGCAGATTGGTATATTCTTTATAATAGTTTTTATCAAAAGCAGACCAGTCCTTTTCAAATCCTTCCAGCCAGGTTTGGTATTCAGTTTTTTCTTCCTGTTCAAAGAAAGGGGCGGCATATTCAAAACGGAGGGAATTGTTTTTATAAGAAACGGGTACCGATTTTTTTTCTATATTGATGATTGTGCTGAGGGAATTTTTACCGGCCGATGCAAAGCGAAGTATTGTTTTAAAAGACTTGTCATTGTTGTTCTCAATATTTTCATCATAGCGTATCAGTCCATCAGTGGTGCATAGCCAAACAATGCCATTTTTTTCTGTAAATATTTTTTGTATGGTAAGCTCATTGATCGAACTCAATAGCGTATTATCAAAACGGTATCCACCTTCTGGTTTTGGATAAGCAATCCTTAAATCTTTTCCAAATCGTATCCACACCCTTCCCTTGTCATCTTCTACCATTTCAAATTCTGTATTGCCACCTCCTTTAGTAAAATGGCCAAAAGTACTGTCGGGGATAAACCGTTTCAGTTGATCGTTAAAAGTATAGATAGAAGAATCTGCTATAAAATAACTGATTCCTTTAATGGTATACACCTGCCCTAGTCCTTTTTTATACCCCTGTTCAATACCATACTTTTTAAAGCTGGTTTTTTGCATATCAATATGTCCTTTTTCGTCCACAGCAAGCGTAACTCGGTATACCAATCCTGCCTGTGTGCCTGCCCAGATGGTTCCATCTTTGTTTTCTGCAAAACTCCATATCTGGTCTGTGATACCCGGAACATATCCTGCAAAATTAAATCCATCAACCCCAATTTTATTGAAAACAGCCACACCAAAATTTCCGCCACCCAATAAAATATTCGGAAATTTATCCAGAACTTTTAAAGAGCTCAACTGAAGGTCGCCACTGATAGATGAACGGATCGTTATAGCCTTTTTATTGTGAACACTAAAAAGACCATCCCCAGGAATGAGGAGTTGGTTTCCGGTGGGATAAAGGGCGAATACCTGGTTGAGTGGGATGCCCGGTACCGGATTAAAAAATGCCGTTGTTTTATCGAAGGCTAAAAGCCCGTTGGAAGTGCCAATGTATAAATTGTCTTCAAATCTTGTTACTCCAAGCACACCCGTATTGATGCCAGATTGTAAGGTAAATTTTGTAAGTGGTGAGGCAATTTCAACCCGTGAAATACCGTTATCCATACCCAGCCAAAGCGTTCCTTTTTTATCTTCGTAGGGTACATAAATCGATTCATCCTGCAGGCCCACATCCCGGTTAATTTTATGCTGCATATTTCCCTGTGCATCTATTATAACAATGCCATTTCCTGCAGTGGAAAGAACATAATTCCCATTCCGCAATTGGAGCCCTTTGTATAAAGTAGCGCCTGTTTTTATTACAGGATCCGCCCCGGTAGCAAATGGTTGAAATGTTTTTCCATTGAACAAATAAAGACCACTATAGAATAGCCCTACCAGGTATTGTTTCTCATTTCCCGCCGTTTTATAAGGCAACATGATCTGCATTCTATCCTTGCCTAAAAACTCACTGCCGGGTATTAAAACCAGCGAATCATTTACCATTTTATAAAGACCCAATCCCTGTTGGTGAACATAATAATTACCATCCAGGTAAAAGGCAAACATGAACTTGGTTTGGGGTTTCCATACCTTCATCATGCTATATTTTTTTGCCCCCGGTTTTTTATCATCCAACCTGAAAATATATTCCCTCGATTGAAAATAAATCCCTGATTCGGTAGAATGGGTGGTCCATACATCCAAAAAGTCGCGGTTTGCAGCAGGTATAAAATCCCGTAAGGAGTAAGTTTGTTTTTGCCCGAGGCTGTCATAATCCAGGAAGCCTACATCTCCAAAAGCTCCGTAATAGATTAGCCCGTCTTTATGGTTAGCCATTGATCTCATTACAGATGAACCTTCGTTATTTTTTATCGTAATTTTTCTCCATTTCACCCCATCATATTCCAGCATGTAATTTTGAACTCCGAAATACATAACGCCTCGCTCATCTTCCTGAATGCTCCAGGCCTGGGGAAGTGTATTAAAGGTTTTAGGTGAGTAATTGGTGATGAAAGGCAGGCCTTTTTCGGATGAAGCCTGGGCATAAATTTGTAAAGGAAATGATAAAACATATAGGTACCCGAAAAACAAAAAGGCAGTAATTATTTTATAAAAAGAAAAGCAGGGTTTGCTTTTTAACATAGCAAAATGGTTTTAGAAATAATAAAAATTTTCAAGGTGTTTAAAAACCAAGGGTTTCATAAGGAGAGGGTAAACTGTACTTGCTGATTGTAAATTGACAGCTTTTAAATATAATTAATAATTCGGTGAAACAGTGAATCTATTATTTAGCGGTGCATTTAAAATGCCAGATATCCTCTTTTGCTTTTGCATGCAAATAAAAACAACTAAAGTCTCCAAAAGCGTGCATCTACTCCAAAATATATCAGTCCGAATCAATTAAACCCTTGGTGGTTTTGAAACACCATTTGAACAAAAATTAAATTCTGAAAACAGGTGGATAAAAACTTAAACAAACCAGCGAATGGTGGATCCGCAGGCATATTGTAAAATAACTGGCCGATGATGGCCGTGTAGTTCGTCTGCCTTTAAATAAGATTGCTTTGCAGCGCTGCATCAAAAATATTGATTCTGTGCTGGAGCAAAAATTAGGAAGATCCCCTTCTACAAAGAATTGGCCGAACAAATGGGTATAGACCCGGAAAATATTACAGACAGCCTTTGTACTACTGAAAAAAATATAAGCCTGGAAATGCCGTTGGGTGAAAATGGTGAAATGATTATGATGGATATCTTTCGAAATCCCAATGTTGAAAATGCAGATGAAGAAATGGTGCATTCCGATTCCCTGCAAACGGAGATAAGCCGGTCGTTTCAATTGTTGAATGATCGTGAAAAAGAAACCACCTGTTATTTTTTTTGAATTAATACCAGCCATACCCTTGGTCTGGATGAGATAGCCCGGAAATTCAATCTTACCCATGAAAGGGTCCTCCATATCAAAAACAAAGCGCTGATCATTTTAAGAAACACCCCAGGTTTTTACGTATTACGGACCTATCTGGGAAGATGAAAAAACAGAAGAAAGCAAGACATAAAAAATAAGGAAGCTGAAAAAGGGTAAGAATAAACGCTTATTGTTTTTACTAAATGATTTTTTTAATTGCGGGAAATAAAAAAATCATTTAGTAATTGAAGAAACTGTGCTACATTACAAAAATGGATATAAATTTTAAAACTACGGATCGTTAAAATATCCATCCGCCTTAGAAATGGTGGTCAATTTCAAAAAACATCTCCAACATTTTTGAATAGCCTTGATATGTAATTACAATTAGGTATTAATTTTTCTATTCTATTCTTACTTCTTGTCGATACCTGTTAAAAATGTACAGGTATAAAGCCCCGTAGCGAAAAGAAAATATTTATGAAAATATATACCACCTATATTACCAAAGCTGCCAGCCTGCTTACTATTGCAACTGGCCTGTTTGTATTAGTAGGTTTTTTTTTACGTCTCCCTTCTTTTGGTAGTTTATCACCCGGTGTTTTTAATTTGAAATTCAATTCGGGGGTTTGTTTTATTTTATCTGGCATTGCCCTTTACCTGCTGGATGAGCCTGTTGTTAACAAACTCCAAAAAATAATTTCCTTTGTTTGTGCAGGCATTGTATTACTTATCGGTGTGCTTACTCTTTCGCAATACATCTTTGGGTGAAACCTTGGTATTGACGAGCTGCTTTGGAAAGCAGGGCCCGCAACAACAGAATATCCCTTTCCGGCAAGGTTTAGCGTTAGCATTGCTATTAGCTTTATGTTGTTTAGCTTAATATTCCTGACGCTGGGAAAAAGAAAATTTCATTGGCTTATCCAGCTGTTGGTGATTCCACTGATACTACTTTCCGTGTTGAATATATTTAATTATTTTTTTGGCCTTAGTTTTTTAAACGTCATTACTCAGCATACACCCAGAGCCTTGTTTGCATCTATATTGACTATTGTACTCTGTATTGCAGTTTTATATAGTTATCCTCTTGGTTATTTCAGGTTTTCTTTTCAAAAAAAAATAGCTGGGTTTTTTATTTTGGCGGCTTTTATTCTTAGCCTTATATTTTTTGCTTTTAAAAAAAATCAGGAGCATTCAATAGACACTTCTAATAGCATAGAACACACAGGAGAGGTATTATTTCAAAGCCAGCAGATACTTACACAGGCCCTGGAAATAGAAACCGGGGCAAGGGGTTTTGTAATCGTAGGGAAAGAAGAATACCTGACTCATTTTAATGCAACAGTTACCGTAATTGCAAGTTCTGTTCTTGAACTAAAAAAATTAACAAGGGATGATCCTGGTCAGCTGGCCAGGGTAGACAGCTTGCAAAAACTGGTGGAAGAAAGTATAAGGCACAGAAACCTGATCATTAAAACCCGCAAAGAAGAAGTACCTGAAGCCGTTACAAAAATTACTGAATTGGGAGTGGGCAAAAATATAACCGAGCAGATAAGGACCGTTATTGCCTCCATCCTGCAGGAGGAGTACCAACTGCTGGCAAAGCGGAAAGAAGAAAACCGGCAAAACATTCAAAATTCATCAGCTATCATCAGCTTCTTCCAGGTTATGGCCGCATTGCTTTTGCTGTTTGCATTTTTTGTTATTTATAAAAATACCAGATTAAGAGACAGGGCAGAGGTAGCATTACTGAATTCCAAAGAACAGTTTCTAACACTTGCCAACAATATATCGCAACTGGCGTGGATGGCCGATGTGAATGGCTTTATATTCTGGTATAATCAGCGCTGGTTCGATTACACCGGTACCACTTTAGAAGAGATGAAAGGCTGGGGCTGGCAGAAAGTTCATCATCCCGAACATGTACAACGGGTTGTGGACAAGATAAAAAACTGCTTCGAAACAGGTGAAGTGTGGGAAGATACTTTCCCGCTGCGGGGTACTGACGATAATTATCGATGGTTTCTTTCCCGGGCTGTGCCTATCCGCAATGACGACGGTATGATACTTCGCTGGTTTGGCACAAACACCGATGTTACAAAAATAAAAGAAGCGGAAAAAGAAATAGAGCTGATGAACCTGAACCTGGAAAAACGGGTGGAGCAAAAGACCAATGAACTGCTGAAGGCGGAGATGCATTTCAGGGAAATATTGGATAATTTAATGGAAGGCGCAACAATCATTGGCTTTGACTGGCAGTATAAGTATGCAAATAATACAGCTTTAAAACAAACAGGCTTTAGCCGGGAAAAATTATTGGGTTATACGATCATGGAGAAATACCCCGATGTTGAGCAGACAAAAACATTTAATGATATAAAGCGGTGCCTGAATGAACGGGTTACCATTCAAGATGAAAAGCAATTTACTCTTCCTAATGGTACTAGTAGTTATTTCGAAGTGAGTTATCGACCCATACCAGATGGGGTTTTTATTCTCTCCATGAACATTACAGAACGAAAAAAAGACGAAGAAAAAATTAAGCAATATACAGAAGAAATAAAAAACTCCAACATCGAACTGGAACGCTTTGCTTACGTTGCTTCTCATGATCTGCAGGAGCCCCTGCGCATGGTAAGCAGTTTTTTGAAGTTACTGGAAAAGGAGCTAGATGGCAAGCTGAACGAAACCTGCAAAGAATATATCTATTATGCAGTGGATGGCGCCGCCCGGATGAAAATACTGGTGAATGACCTGCTGCAGTATGCAAGGGTGGGTAGCAATAAAGAAGATTTTTCCGCTACAAATACGAATGAAATAATGGATTATGTAAACCGTGTGCTGAAAGAAGATATTGAGCAAAACCATGCTGTAATAACGGTAGCTACCCTACCGGTTATTACGGCAAATAAAACCCTCATCAGCCAGTTGTTCATTAACCTGGTTGGTAATGCATTAAAATATCATGACGGCAGAGTGCCCGAAATAGAAGTGGGCAGTACCGAAAAGCCTGACCAGTGGGTTTTTGATGTAAAGGATAATGGCATTGGCATTGACCCGAAATTTTTTGACAGGATCTTCATCATTTTCCAACGACTGCATAGCAAGAATGAATTTTCCGGCACCGGCATTGGCCTGGCCATCTGTAAAAAAATTGTGGAAGTGCATAAAGGAAAAATATGGGTGGAGTCGGAAGAAGGCAAAGGCAGCACATTTTATTTCAACATACCAAAAAATAATAGATGAACAGCAAAGTGAAAATTTTTCTAATAGAAGACAATGAAGGTGATATTGTATTGACTATACAGGCTTTTAAAAATGCCGATATCTCCGGGGGTATCAATGTAGCAAGGGATGGTGAAGAAGCCATGCGCTATTTACGAAAAGAAGGAAAGTATGCAGGGGCCGAAACACCCGATCTTATTTTATTGGATATCAACATGCCTAAATTGGACGGCCATGAAGTGCTGGCAGCCTTAAAAAAAGATGAAACCCTAAGGACTATCCCGGTGGTGATGCTTACCACTTCTAATTCGGAAAAAGATATAATCCAGTCTTATTACAATCATGCCAATTGCTATATCACCAAACCGCAAGAATTTGAAAAATTCATTGAAGTGGTGCAAATGATCAAAGATTTTTGGGTTACAACTGTAAAATTGCCCGAACATCTTAATTACAAACCGGTTACTTTTTTATATCCTAAAAATGACATATGTACTACGAAATAAAAAAAGCATTGTTCCTATGGAAGATGGATAAAATAAATTTAACCTTAACCCTGAACATATGAGCAATGAAATAAAACCTTATCATTTGCTGGATAAATGATATTTTTTTTCCAAAACAGTAGTGTCGAAACTTACCACAGCACCGGCTGTATCATTATCATCTGATTTATTTATCCGGATACTTTCTTTCAAAATCAACTCCATCCCTGCTTCCCCAATCCGTTTTCTAAAGGCAATTAATTCTGTGGGTACACAAGGCAGGTGAGGCTGAAAATGTTGTTCGCCGCTGAGATATTGGTAGTAACAATTTTCTGCCCATTGTTCAACCAGGTCTTCATCGCTAAGGTTACGAACATATTTTAAAATCAGCAGCGACACCACCAAACGGATTGGCTTCGCCGGAGCTCCCATTTTTTCACTTTAATGTTCTTTAAACGCATCGTCGAAAATATTCCAGTTAATGGCATTGGCCAATTGATATAGTGGATGCTTTTGGTCTAACTGGTCCGACAATCCATGAAATAGACCCATCTGAGGGCTATGTTTTTTGGTATTGAGCATCCATAAATTTGCAAGCTTTTTCCCGATTTTTCAAATAGCCGGTAGGTATTTTACCTCCATGGCAACTTGAAACTCAAAACCATTATAGAATTACATACTTTTTGAGGGTTGACTAAAAATTCTGTACTTTTTGGATGGATAAAATTTATCCTTCATAAAAAAGAAAAAAGCTTTTTTATAATATTGGCTTGGCCAAGTTGTTGAGCAAGCTCAATGTAATTAAAATCCTACTAAACTTGCACTAAGCCAAAGGAGAACAAGCCGCCTTTATTGATTTGCTTATCAATAGAATGCTATACAAACAAGGCCGAGGATTGTCAATTTTATTACTCCATAACTTGCTTAATATCGTTTACTTAATATTCTTCTTTACAAAAAAAGGAATATTGGCGGTGGCAACTTTGTTTAAGCCATTTGTTATATAAATAAAGATTCGGTAAGGACCTTCTTTAACTGGACTGTGCAACACAGCACCTGATGCAGTAATAGCTGTAATGGAGGAGGGAATAGCCGGGGGACGGGATTCCCGGTCGCCTCCATTTTTTAGATCGGTACTTTCGGGTAACAACTCCCACCTGCTGGTTAATGGATGTTTATTGGGATCTATTGCAACAAAGGATACTTTGTATGCTTCACCCGGCTGCAAATAAATATTTTCAGCTGCCTTTTTATTATCTAACAAAACAGCGTCTATATGTGGGGCCCTAATAGCCGGCCAAACACCGTTCCATAAATATTGCATTACATCCACTACTTCCGACTCTTCTCCTTTTTCTGTAAACAGGCCATACCAGGTAGGTGTTCTTTCTTGCTTTTGTCCCCATAAAAAAACATAGGACCCAAGGCAATGTTTGTCCATTTTTATAGAGGCTTCATATCTTGACTGGTAGACCGCTGCTTTTTGACTGCTGGTTTCTTCTAAAGATGCTTTCCAAGCAGTTTCGCCACCTTCCCAATGGCCGGTTGGTCCCCACTCTGTTACCATGTATGGACCTTCCCATCCATTGGCATGCAGCTCTTCTGGCACACTGGCCAATTTGCCATAAACCTGCACCGAAATTAAATCAAGCGCTGTACAACGGGTTTTTATATACGCAATTTCTTTCTTGTTAAGGCCCGCCAGCATGGTAGTAACGGGGTGATTGGGATCTTCCTCATGAATCATTTTGGCAATATCATTTACTGCATCCCAAACTTTAGGATTGGTATACTCCAGGTTCAACTCATTGCCAATACCCCATATCAGCAAAGCAGGATAGTTTTTGTACTTATTCACTTCTATCCTTAATTTTTCTAATTGCCGTTTTACCGCAATGGTATCATCGTAATTAAAACCATGCCGCTCAGTGGTTACATATAGCCCCATCGTTACGGTAAGCCCTAACTTATCGGCATTGTTAAGCAGAGTCATTGCATTTCGGGTATCCCAGGTTCTGATGGAGTTGCCACCATATTTAACCAATTTATCTGTGTAACTGGTACCGCCTGCACCTTTTATAAAATACGGCTTTCCCTCTCTCACCAAGGTATAACCGTTTTGTTGTGCTACTATTTTTACCGGTATCGGCAAATTGGTTTTTTGGGCATTCATCTCTGTAACAATAAATAAAGAGATTAATAATAACAGGTTGTATAATCGATTCATTGTAAAATAAATTATTATAAAGGATAAGTAATAAAACAGTTTTTTAAAAACGATATAAAGTGGTGCAAATGTCTGTAGTTATTTACTTTAAAAATTTAAATGTTAAAAAGAATAAAGAAATAAAATAATTTCTTGGAAAGATTCATTACTTATTCAACTAGAAAAAAAACTGTTTACAGAGATTGTTGGGGTAATTTTTAATCCTTTTCGAACTTGGATTAAACAACAGGCAATAGAATAATAAACTCAACTCCCTCACCTTCTTTTGTTTCTACTTTTACTTGCCAGCATTTGCTTTAATAATATCATAACTTAAACATAGCCCAGGCCGGTTCCCTGGCCGGTGGTTTTGGTTGTGAAGAATTTCTGCTAATGATAATGGGCGGGGTATTCCTAAAATAATATTAGACAAAATAGAAATGCTAAAGACTTAAAGCCTTTCCGGGCCCGCAATGGTGAAGCTGCTTCCTTCACCTCCTTTTTTCTTCACCTTTCATTCACTATTATAAGCTTTTACTATGTCATATATTAAAGATAGCTTTAAGCCATTTCCTTATGCAACAGGGCCATATTTGAGAAGTGCCACCACCATGCACTTCTCTCACTATGCCCTTACTAATTTAGGCTTATTAAAAACCAAAGTAACAATCGTTCCGTTATTGATTTCATAGGTTAATTTACCGTCCAGTTGTTTTGTTAAAAGGTTAACTAATTGCGTTCCAAAGCCTGTACCTTTTGCCGTTTCATTGGCTGGTTTGCCAATACCATCGTCCGAAATTTTTAATAAATATAGCCCCTCGGTATTAGCGGTGGCAGCTTGTTCGGTCAAACTGATTTTGATTGCCCCATTTTCTTTTTCGGTGAAAGCATATTTTAATGAGTTGGTCAACAGCTCGTTGGTTATAAGTCCAATTGACACAGCAGTGTCCACATCTAAAATTAATTGAGGCATATTGCATTCCACTTTGATATGCCCTTCTGCGTTGAAAGAATCGAGAATATTATCACTAAGGTTGATAAAATAATCCCTCATTTCAATGGCTGCTAAATTTTCGCCCTGGTAGAGTTTTTGATGAATAATACCCATAGAATGTACACGGTTTTGGCTGGATAACATAGCCGATTGTACTGAGGGGTCGTCAATATGAGCGGATTGCAAGGCTAACAGGCTGGACACCACTTCCAGATTATTTTTAACCCGATGATGGATTTCTTTTAATAACAATTCATTTTCTGCATTTCTTGCAGCGAGCGATACCTGGGTTGCTTTGAGTTGTGTTACCGTTTTTTCTATTTCATCATTTTTATCTTTTAAAATCAAATTGGCTTTCACTTTCATTTTATTGCTTTTGTATAATATAAAAGCAATTATGGAAAACAATAGTAAGCCGGTTAACAAAAGCAATATTTGAGTTCTGCTTTTTGTTTTAATTCGTTCGGCTTCCAATTCCTTCAATCGCATCTGTTCGCTAAAGCCAATATTTTGAAAATTAGTTAATGTTTTTATCTCTTTGTCATTTACAGAATCGCTTAATATTTTAGACAATTGTAAATAATAAAAGGCGCTGTCATACTTATTTTCATCTTTAAAACTTAAAGCAAGTGCTGTGTATGCTTCTTCCATTTCTGGTACATAACTACCCAACGATCTGTAGTTGGTAATACCTGCTTTAGCAAAATACAAAGCTGAATCAACCCTGCCCAATTTTCGATAAGTGTCTGCTAATGTAAATTGGGTGAGCGCTATATAAAAGGTATTTTGATTTCTTTCGAGTAGCTTCAATGCAGTGAGGTAATTGATTTTTGCATTGTCGAAATTTCCTTTTCTAAACAGTATATCACCAATAGCCTTATTGGATGCGCCACTGTAGTTTTTACCATCCAATTTACTTTCAATACCCAATGTAATTTGTTGAAAGTACAGTGCAGAATCAAGCTTTCCCATGTTTAAATAGGCATTGGCAATATTATTATTGATAGTCCATCTTAAATTAAAATCGGTGGTTTCAGTTTCGATTATATTTTTTGCTTCTTTTAGAACTGCCAGTTGCTTATCAAAACTTCCTGTGCGGCCATACAACATCGCCAGGCTGTTTTTAATGTAGCCTAACAATATTATCCTGTTTATTTTAGGATCGTTGCTGGTAAAATATTTATTAAAAAATAGCGTGATAATAACCCCTTTTGCAATATTTTTATCTTCTATTAATTTATTGGCAACAAGTAATTTAGTAAGTGCATTTCCATAGTCCCCGTTACTCAACAATGTATAGCCCAGGTCACTGAGGATACTTGCCTGGTAAAATTTTTGATGTAGTTTTTCTGCTATTGAAAAAGCAATATCAGCATAATAAATAGCGCTGTCTCTATTAACTTCTGAGTATTTTAATGCCAACTGACAAAAGTTGTTCAACCGAATGGTATCATTTTGTGCGAATAATGCAAATGGATAATTGGACAGGAAAAACAGGATGAATAAATAACTTTTAATCTGTTTCAATATGGTGATTTTAGCGTGCTATAATAAACGTTGTTTCTTCTCCCGCTCTTGTCTCTACCTTCAACTCTCCGCCATGTGCTTTTACAATATCATAAATTGTCTGAATCAGGATTCATATGATTTTTGGATTGACAGGATTAGTATACATCTTAATCATGCCAATCCCTTAATCCTGGAAATTCTGATTTAGACAATGGGTAATTGAATAATAAACTCACTTCCTTCTCCCTCTCTTGTCTCCACCTTTATTTCCCCACCATGCGCTTTTACAATATCATAGCTCAAACTCAATCCTAAGCCTGTTCCTTGTCCTGTTGGTTTAGTTGTAAAAAAAGGTTGGAATATTTTGTCTAATATTTTTTGAGGGATGCCCGGTCCATTGTCACGAACGGAAATCAAAACCTCGGCTCCCCTGCCTCCGCCAGCTGGCGGAGGGTTCTTCTGCGTCTTTACAGTTACAGTTGGTTCATAGTTTGCAAGACCTTGTTTTTGTTTTTCAATTGTTGCATAAAAAGCATTATTGATTAAATTGAGAATAACTCTTCCAATATCTTGCGGTATGATATTTATTTTACCCATGCTTTCATCAAAATCAGTTTTTGTGGTGGCATTAAAAGAGTTGTCTTTTGCTCTTAAGCCATGATACGCCAATCGTAGATATTCATCAGCTAATGCATTGATATCCTTTGGCTCTTTTACACCACTGCTATGGCGGCTGTGTTGTAGCATTCCTTTTACTATCGCATCCGCACGCTTGCCGTGATGAATGATCTTCTTTTCATTTTCAGCAATGTCATTAAATAACTCATCTTCTAATTGTTCGTTTCTTTCACTTTTTAACTTTGACTTTTCACTTTTTAATTCCTCAATTAACTCTAAGTTTACTTCACTAAAATTGTTAACGAAGTTTAAGGGGTTTTGTATCTCATGCGCAATGCCTGCTGTAAGCTCTCCAAGGCTGGCCATTTTTTCGGATTGAATGAGCTGGGCCTGGGTAGATTTTAAATCTTCCAGCGATTTATTTAACTGTTCGGTTCTGTGTTTAACTTTCTTTTCGAGTATATCTTTTTCCCGTTCAATGCTACTTTCCCGCCACTTAAAAAGGAAACGCAATGCGGCTAAAAAAGCAAGCAGGTAGAGCAAATACATCTGCCATGTTTTCCACCAGGGTGGAAGCACTTTAAAGGTAAAAGATACGGGTTGGCTCCAAACTCCCTCGGGGCTTTGGGCTTTTAGTTTAAAGGTATAAGTGCCTGAGTTAATATTGCCGAAACTGGCTGAAGATTTATTATCGGGAGGACTCCAGTCTTTATCATATCCTTCCAGCATGTATTGATATTTTACCAGAAAATTTCTTCCGGTTTCAATGGCATTGAATTCAAATCCGATATCATTGAATTGATGAGGAAGCACCAGCTTTTCGGGAACGGAATTCCAACTGCTGATGCCGTCAAATAAAATATTACTGAACTTTTTACGCATAGAGTCCCTTTCAACCTTGCTTAACGGCCTGCCGAAAGTGTTAACCTCGTCATTAATATTTGGAGCTGTAGTATTGCTATCAAGTTTTTCATCCGCATGTTTAGTATCTAAATCGTTCCAACAAATATTTTCATTGTTTATTTTTACACGCTCAATAACAATCACCGGGGGCTTATTGCTGCTGTTTACAATAGCCTGTGGATTAAACCGTATCAGTCCTGTTTTGTCGGAGCCTGTTCCAATCCAGATAATCCCTTTGCTGTCTTTAAACATGGCTCCCTGGCCTCCATTAATATCCTTCACCGGGTAGGCAGTAAGCGAATTAAATATCTTTCCGACAGACCATTTTTTTTCTGAAACACTGCTGGTATTTCCGGGAATTAGTTCGCAAAATCCAAGGTTGGTTCCTACATACAATCTATCATCGTTGCCCTGCACTACCTGTGTTACAAAATTATCCGGTAACCCATCTTTGGTAGTAAAAGATTCAAATAGCAATTGTGAAACAGGTATTTTCGTTGAGCGATTTTCATCCATACGGGCAACTGTTTTTATGCGCAGAAGGCTTAATCCATTTTGTGTACCAAACCATAAATTGCCCGATTTATCTTCGGTAATTGTCCAAACTACATTACTTGCCAATCCCTGTGCGGTAGTATAATTAATGAAACTGTTGCCATCGAATTTACTAACGCCCCCACCGGATGTGCCAAACCAATAATTGCCTTTTTTATCTTGCAGAATGCAAAAAACTTCGTTATTAGCCAGTCCCTGTGTCGTTGTATAATTGGTAAAACTTTTGCCATCAAATTTACTAACACCTCCGCCCGAGGTGCCAAACCATAGGTTGTTTGTTTGATCTTCTATAATGCTAAAAACGGTATTATTTGCAAGCCCTTGTGCAGTAGTATAATTGGTGAAACTAATACCATCAAATTTACTAACGCCTGCACCGGAAGTACCGAACCAACTGTTACCGGATTGATCGTTTGCAATACTATAAATTTTATTATTTGCAAGCCCTTGTGCGGTTGTGTAGTTGGTGAAAGTATTTCCATCGAATTTACTTGCACCTCCACCTGAAGTACCCAGCCAAAGATTTCCGGATTTATCCTCATTAATGCTGTATACTATATTATTAGCAAGTCCATGTACGGTTGTATAATTTATAAAACTATTGCCCGAAAATTTACTTAAGCCTCCTCCGTCTGTGCCGAACCAATAATTACTTTTTTCATCTTCAACTATGCCTCTTACTGCATTATTGGCCAGCCCTTGATTGGTGGTATAATTGGTAAATACTTTTCCGTTAAACCAACTAACGCCACCGTTGGTACCTAGCCAAAGGTTTCCGGTTTTATCTTCTATAATACTCCACACAGTATTATTTGCCAGCCCCTGTTTGGTAGAATAATTAATAAAAACTTTCCCATCAAATTTGCTTATACCTCCTCCATTGGTGCCAAACCAGTAATTGCCTTTTTGATCTTGAAGGATACTCCTTATTGTGTCGTTGGCTAAGCCTTGTGTCGTGTTGTAATTGGTAAAGCTTTTACCGTCATATTTACTTAGGCCGCCGCCTAATGTACCCAGCCAAATATTACCATTATTGTCTTCCAAAATGTTTCTAACAGCATTATTGGCTAATCCCTCGGCGGTAGTATAATTGGTAAACCGCTTTCCATCAAATTTACTAACACCCCCTCCATTGGTACCCAGCCAAAGGTTACCAATTTTATCTTCTATAATACTATAAACAACATTATGTGCCAGCCCCTGCAAGGTTGTATAATTGGTAAAACTTTTACCATCAAACTTACTTACACCATTGCCATCCGTACCAAACCACAGGTTACCGGTTTTATCTTCCAGTATGCTCCAAATTACATTATTGGCCAAGCCGTGCGTAGTAGTATAATTGGTAAATTTATTTCCATCGTATTTACTTGCTCCGCCTCCGTTGGTACCAAACCAAAGGTTCCCGGTTCTGTCTTTGTAACTGCAATATATTTGATCAAGTGCAAGCCCGTTATCGGTATTGTACGTTGTAAAAAAACCCTTTCCTTTTGCTTCTAATTTCAACGACTGGTTGCTGTTGTTATCTGTAAGAGATTTTGGCAATCGATGCGAAAGAGGCGTAGTAGCAGTATCATTCTTTGACTGCGGAATTTGCTTAGCGATATATTTACCAAAAACCTTAATAACTATGGGTCGGGGGGTATTTTCCAGTAATATTTTTTTAGGTTGATTGGCTTCGGAAAGATTGGCGAGCATGGTTACCTGAGGAGATACCAGGCTGTCTTTTGCAATTATTTCATCAGCATTTTGTTGGCCAGGTTGTGTACAGGAAGCCAGTAATAATAAAATAGGTATAATTAGAAATAAATGAACAAAACAAGCTGTTGTAAAGGTTATTCTTTGGTTCTTTTTTACTGTCATATCGCAAGCTTTTTTATCAAAAATGAAACCTGCCAATATCCGGCGTTTAGATTTTGATGAATTCATCATATTGAAAGATAAATAACTTTATTTGTTTTCTCTTTTGTAATGCTACTTTTAAAAAGCCGGCTATAAGTTTGTTATTTAGCTTGTTTAACTAATTATTCGGCACAGTGATTTTTAGATAGCTACCAATTAACTTTTGGGTTGAAATACAAAATAAAAAGAAATAAGTAATCGTATAAATTAGGTATATTGCTATAAGAAAGTCCGTTTACCCAATTACAATTTTTTAAGCCTATCACTTGAAAGCTTGTTATGTTTTATTATTAACTCCATAAAACAAATTATTATGGCAAACACAAAAAAAGCGACAGCACAAAAAAAAGCAGCTCCCGCAAAAAAAGCAGCTCCCCAAAAAGCGGCTTCAGCAAGTAAGCCTATTAAATTAGGGGGAGGGAAAAGTGTTCCTACCAAAGGCAACTAAAAAAAAATTCCCAGACAGCCGATTAAAAAAACGACCGCTTAAAAGAAGCATTCAACAATATTTTGGGATAGAATTTTAGGTTATTAAGATCGGAGAAGGAACTACTGAAAGCGGGTTTATATACCCGCTTTTTTTTTCTGCAAAGTTTTAATATCATTTCGCAAAACATTTACATCAACCCCGGTAGGGGTTTTATCATTCTGAATAAACGCTTCGCTGAATACTGCATAAGATTCTACACTATAAGCTTCCCAAAAATCCATGGTCATTGTCATTTCTTCTCCCCAGGTTACAATTCGCAATTCATCATCTTTATAACCCACCACTAATACAGCATGGCCAAACCATGACCCTGCCTTTGCATCTCTCTTTTTTCCTCCCCTAGGTATTGTCCATTTTTTTGTTGTATTACTTTGTTTTTCTGCCGACTTTGGGAGATTAATTCCCACATAGCAACCTCCAAACAGGTAGATGGTTTGTATTAATTGCTCCCGGTTTTTATCCTCCAGTTTAGCAAATGCAATTATCTGGTGACCGGCTATTTCGTTTTTGCGCCAATACTTCAGCACTTTGATGGCTTCAACACCTTCATCTTTTTCGGGCTTTTCAGGATCATAACCTGCAACAATACTGTAAGTATTTAATATCGCTTCATCTTTCGGTCTTTTTAATCTCCCGATATTCGATGTCCAGGCCATAACAAAATGTCCCGCCACTGCACAAGTGCATAAATTAATTTTTAAATTACCCAAATCGCCCCATTTATTATCCCTGATTTTTCTTCCCCAATTATACCGCTTGGGTATTCGTGGTAATTGTTCTTTGTGTAAATAACCCGATAGCTCGAAAGTTCTGGCATCTTCAATGTGTGGGAGTCTTCCAAATTTAATTTTTGAGAAGTCAATTTTAGTGGCTTTTTTTTTCATGATGCTGTAAAACTTAAATGGTATTGAATTTACGAAAATTTAGGTTTGGTTGATACAACATGAATGAAGGTTTTAATAATTTCCTTGTTTCCCCAAAAATAGCTAATCCGCAATCGCCTCATCAATTGGTTCCGCTTGAAATGTGCAACGATGTAAGCCATCATCCGCAAAACAGCAGCAGATACCAGTATTAGAAAAAATAGTGATGATGTGTACCCTGGCTTATACATTTTTTGGTTAAAAAAATTCATAGCTTTAATAGAGCCGTCACTATTATTCCCTAATCTATTTTTAAAACAGTTTGCAGTAAAACATTGCTGCCATTGCCCATATCGGTAGTGGTAGAAAACTATTTAGGAGAATGGCAGATTCGCCACATTCATAATCTAAAAAATAACAGCAGGTACATTAGTTTTATCAGTTAAAGAAGTGTTCTACGGTTCTTCATCGTTTGGCGGCTATGCACCCTCTGGAATGTTTATAGACTTGTTGTCTCCCATATTTTATTGTAAATAGTCTCTCACTTTCTTTTGAATAAACTCCTGAACAATTTTCCATTTTTGATTTTTCAGACTTATAGGATCTTCACTTTCTTCTGCATCTGCAAAATAAGTAATGGCCTGAGGAACCGTAATTAATAAATTTTGTGTAGTGTATTTTTCTTTATGAAATTGGATAAACTCATTAATGGAAAAATGTTGAAGTAGTTCAGCAATATCCCAAAAGTCCTTCTTTTTTCCCCTGCCAAGTATGGCCTGCACTTTCATGGCAATAATATCTTCAACAGAAAACATTCTTATATCTTCTACGGTAGTTTCTGGTCTTATTAGAGGATGTGGATGCCGGATTATATCAACTTTGACCTCGTTTATATAGCAAAAAATACCAAATCTTGCCTGCTTTTCCTCCATCACAAATTTATCCTGAAACTTGTTTTTGAGTGCCTCAGTAACACTCATATTCTCAAATGCTTTATTGGAAAATAAATCTAAATCAACTGACATACGATGACCATAAAGGAGCGATAAAGCGGTACCACCTACTAATGAGAAATTAAGTAATTCAGGAATAGTCATCAGCTCCTTTAGTATGGAAAAAGTGTGGGGTTCAACTGTCTTAGTATATAGCATCTGAAATCTTTTAAAGGGCGATCAATTACAGCACTTGCCAGATACATTCTTGTTTCTGGTAAAAACTTTGCATTTAACAAAGAAGTGGTTACTTTTTCATCGCCATAATAGCGACGGCAGTTGCGAATATCTGCCACATCGCCACGTTCAAAAACCCTTTCGATTACAAAATTGGCCTTTTCGTCGTAGTCGATATTTTCAAATACCACATCCCAAAAAATGCGTTTATTAAACAGGGGTTTTATTTTTTGATGCATCTATTAAAGGTATAAAATAAGTTTTAGTTTCATCGTTATTATAAATGGAGTTCATCACCGTTTTATCCACCTCAGCCTTGCCTTCTTGCCTCTAATAAGCTGGTAAGTTTGGTTTATGGTTTTGATTTTTTTGCTGATGTATTTACTGCTATTGTTTATCGATCTTCAAAATTGTTTGCAGCAATACATTGGCGCCGTTTGCCATATCTGTTGCAGTTGAAAATTCTTTAGGCGAATGGCTGATGCCTAGCCTGCTGGGAATAAAAATCATTCCTGCTGGTGCAATCTCAGCTATCTCCTGTGCATCATGCCCGGCACCACTTTGCATGATTGTATTTGTAAAGCCTAGTGCCTTTGCAGCGGCCGTAATTTCTGCCTGTATTTTTTTATCTGTCAATGCCGGCTGTATGGAACTGGCCTGACGTTGAAAGGTAATTTTTGTGCCGGATGATTTTTCAATCAAAGCTGCTCTTTTATTGATTGCAGCAAACAACTGCTCAATTTTTTGTGCAGAAAGATCTCTTATTTCTAAGCCCATATTCACTTTGCCGGGTATAACATTGTACGCCCCCGGCATTGCTGCAATTTTACCAATGGTACCCACCTGTTTTCCGGGTACGCTGTTGATTGTTTCATTTACGGCCACTATTAATTTAGCTGCGGCTAACAACGCATCTCTTCTCATATTCATGGGTGTAGTACCTGCATGGTTGGCAAAGCCATCAATGGTTACTTCCCAATGCACAATACCTACTATTCCTTCCACCACACCAATTTGTACTTTTTCCTTTTCAAGAATGCCGCCTTGTTCTATATGCAATTCAATAAACGCTTTTATATCGCCGTTTTTACGGATGGCGTATTGAATACTATCCGGATTGCCGCCAATGGTTTTGATACCTTCTGCCATGGTAAGTCCGCTTTGACTTACCTGTTTTAATCCTTCTTGTGTAACATGTCCGGCCATGGCCATACTGCCAAGGGTGCCGCCTTCTTCATTAGAAAAAATAATCAATTCAAGCGGATGGTTTGTAACCATATTGCTTTCATTCAACACTTCAATTATTTCCAATGCGCCGATCGAACCAACACACCCATCATAGTTTCCACCATCGGGTACCATATCAAGGTGTGAACCAAAAGCAATGGGTTTTAAATCAGGATTACTGCCTTTTCTTTTGCCAATTATATTGCCCGCAAAATCAATGTTTACTTCAAGGCCTGCTTTGGTCATTAAATTGATAAACCAGCTTCTTGATTCTACATCACCTTTTGTATAAGCTACCCTATAGCCTTTGCCATTGCTGTCTTTACCAAAGGTTGCCAATTGTGCGATACGGTTTTCTATGCGCTGTGCATTTACTTTTATTGTTGGTTGAGCAATTAAATTCGATGTTAAAACCGTAATGAATAGCTGCAGTAATATTTTCATGTTAGTTTTTTTTTATGATTTTTTTAAATATCGTCCTGTTAAAATTCTAAATCCGGTTGATCTCACCCCAACCCCTCTCCAAAAGAGAGGGGCTAGAATCTCCAACCGCAAGAGGCTTTATTTTACCTAAAGTTTTGTATCATGACAACAACGATTTCTTTCAATTGAAAAAGTTTTTTGAAGTTGGAATAATTTTATCGAACGCCTTATAATTCTCTGCCTACCGGATATAATAAATAGCTTTTATCGTAGTAATTACTTTTACTGTAAAACCAATTATAAGCAGCAGTTGGGTTATTGGCAAATGCTGTGTCAGTAGTTTTTTTCAATTCAAATTCCTTAGTTAGTTCCGGCGATTCCGCCAGCATTTTTTGTATAGTTGGCTCCATCACATATCCTTCAATATATTCAGTTCGTTGAAAAATGGAAAGAAAAAAACCCCATTGAAAATACGAATCAGGTGAATCAGGCTCCAGCAATAACATGGCAAGATCGCCCAATGGCTGGTCGGTGGAAATGCGTGCAGAACCGGTAGCATACAACTGGTTATGGAGTTCAACTTTAGTGTATGCATTCACTTGTACATGCCCTTCAAACGGAACTATCTCTCCTCCCTCATTTCCAATTTTCACTGTTTGCACCCGATACATTTCTACAGGTACTTCACGGAGTTGTTGTAATAGCTCCATTTGTATCCCATGCATCTTTAATCGTTCAATTATTTCATAACTTGATGCTGGCACATAATAAGCCTTAGGGCGTTTAATAAAGGTGACAGGGTCTGTTCCTCTATAATTAGCAATCATCATGGTGATTGGTTTGCCTGTCCATTCTATATAATCTGCATTGGTGATGGCAGATTTTTTTATGATGGATTGAATACCTGAAAGAGAAAAACTGTCCGTAGGCAGAGCTGATTTATTTTTCTGTAACAAATTTGATTGTGGCTCAAAGGATACCGATTTTTCCATTTGCGGTACTTTCCATTTCATAGGTATTTCAGTTGCTCTTTTTTTCCTGTCTGCAATAGTAATTTCTTTTAAGGCGCTACCTTTTGTAGCCAAAATGGCAAGGGTACTTTGCAGTAAAACATACGTGCCCAAAACTCTTTGCCTGAATGGTTTTAAAGAATGATTTTCCACTAAAATACTAGCCATATGCCGCAGATCTCCATAAGCATCCGAAAACCTTGGCTCACCAAGTATCAAAATATTTCCATCCGAAAAATCCCGGTCGTTTACCGTTGTTAACAAGCTGCCAGGAATATGCCCCTGGGCTGTTAGGTCTCTATCTGCAATTGGCTTATAGGTGTTTGCCAGCCAATTGGAAATGCCTGATGAATAGCCTTGTTTTCCATGACCGCCAAATGTGATATCATACTGGTAATCGGCTCCATCGGTTACATGAATGTCCATGTACAGCAGCGGATCATATTCATTCATCACCTTAATCACAGCCCGTATTTCTTTGGTATCTATCTTGGCGTAATCCCTGTTTAAGTTCAAATTCTGTGCATTGGTTCTCCAACCCATATTTTGCGGCCCCCGCTGATTAGGCCGATTGTAGGAAGATCTCCGTTCATGACCATCTACATTCAAAATGGGAATAAATAATAAATTGACTTTATCCAACAAATACCTTTTGTTGCCAAAAGCAATGTCACGAAGTAGCATCATCCCGGCATCTTTACCATCTATCTCTCCGGAATGAATGCCCGCCTGAACCAGCAGCAATGGCTTTGCAGATTTTTTTAAAGCCGCTGCTGTTATTATTTTTTCGGTAGAAGCTATCAGCATCACAATATCCCGGCCCTCTGCGCTTTTACCAATAGATACTATACTGATGATGGGAGAGGCTGCTGCTAATTTTTTTAACCAGGTAATGGTTTCATTATAATTGGGCGTAGTAACAAAGCCCGCCTTTTCTGTTGGCGTTATCCATGGGTTGGCTGCATTGGCAATCAACGATTCGCTTTTCCCTTTCCACTCCATTATTGGCGGCAATATAGATTGGGCAACTATTTGCTGTAAAAAAAGCAGACTGCTTAGTAGCATTTTTATTTTCATAAGTCTCTATTGAATTTTTTTAAAAGATGGGCATTATTAATTTGAACGCTACAAGTACTATTTGCAATACAGTTCAAATCTAGGTGGTTAAGTGGTTAACTTACTTTTTAAATAATTCCAGCAAGGCAGTCACACCAATTACTGTTCCCAATGGAATGGCAGCAAGGTCAACCTGGTAGTTGCCGTTGTGGTTATAAAATGGTGCTGTTTTCCCTTCACTCAATGCTTTTGCATAGAACTCGGGTTTTGCAGTTCCCACCCATACATAATCGCAAACAGTTTTATTATTGCCCAACACCAAATGATTAAAATCTTCTGAGCCCATAATAGGCGGTGTATTTGTAATGATATTTTCAGGAGTAATAATAGTGGCAAGTGCCTTGTTTACTTTGGCTGCTACTGCCGCATCATTTATTTGTGGGTAAACACTTCCCTTCATTAATATGCTGGGATAGTTTTCTTTTGATAAACCGTTGGCAACAGCAATGCCCTCGTTGATTCTTTTAATGCCATCCAGCAAAACATTTCTTATTCTGTCATTAAACCAGCGGAGATTTAGCTTTACAATAGCGGAGGCCGGTATTACATTGTTGTCGCCGCCGGAATGGATTGCACCCACAGTAAGCACCGCCACATCCTGTGCAGCAATGCTTCTGCTGATAATGGTTTGATACTGCATCACTGCATTGCAAGCCATCACCACAGGGTCTTTAGTAAGTTCAGGTGTAGAGCCATGACCACCAATACCATAGAAAGTTACATCCAACTGATCGCTGCCCGCAGCCCTTTCGCCGGAGCCGTTTTTAATGCTACCCGTGGCAATAGGTGTAGTGTGCAAGCCAAATAAATAATCGGGTACCGGCACTCCTTTATCATACATTTTATCATTCACCATTGCCTTGGCACCGGTTAATGGTTCTTCGGCAGGTTGTGCCAACATCACCAATGTTCCCTTCCAATTATTTTTTGTAACAAACATTATTTTTGCAACGCCCAGCAGCCAGGTTACATGTGCATCGTGTCCACAAGCATGCATTACAGGCACTTCGGTTCCATCATCTTTCTTCATGGTTTTGGTGCTGGCGTATGGCAGGCCGGTAATTTCTTTTACAGAATTGCAGTCCATATCGGCACGGTACATTACCACCGGCCCGGCGCCATTTTTTAAAATGCCCACTACGCCAGTCTTACCAAAACCGGTAATTACTTCATAACCCAGTGCTGTTAATTCTTTGGCAATAATGCCCGAGGTTCGTACTTCCATAAAACCCAGCTCGGGGTTCTGATGCAGGTCTTTAAACATTTCTACCAGGCGTGCAGAATCTGCGTATGCCATTTGTTTTACCAGGTTGTTGGGTTGAGCATTTATTACGCCAACTTTAAAAATAATAGCCACTAATAAAGCGATTGGTTTTTGGTTCATTTTATTTTTTTGAATGATTAAAGGAAACTTAAAAATATCGTTGTTTTTTATAAATAACTCAACCACCATTTTTCTTTGTGATTGGTTTTATAACAATCGTACCATTTGCAAAGTGGATATAAAGCTATTATAACTGCTGCCCAAATTATATACACGCCTATTAGCCCAAAACCTACGCCTGGAAGCACAAAAAGAAAGGGTATTGTTTTGACACTTTCAATTGCTTCCGGCATGCTGTGCCCCATCGCAAAAAAGTAAATGGCTGCAAGCAAATGAATCAGGTACAGATGAAGTATGTAGTAGAAGAATGCAGTTCTTCCAAAAACAAGCATCCAGTTTGTAAAGCAGTTTTTAAAATTTTCCATCAATGATAATAATAGCAAAGATGGCCCGATGGTAATGCATATGTATAATAAAGAGGGAGGATATTTATTTACATTTATAAATGAAAAGAAGGTCAACTGGCTATTCTTTTGACTACTCCACGGATGCGGATCGCCATAAACATTGATGAACCTTATTAGCACGAAAACAATTATTAAACCTATTCCAATACTTGAAATTATTTTCTGTCTCTGGGCCTGGGAAAATTTTGGGGAGAAGAAAACGCCTGTGCAATAGCCAAGCATCATCAGGCCCGTCCATGGTAAAAATGGATAAGCTATATAAGCAGCATGATTGGGTGCAAATTGATACACAACAAAAGCTCCGTGGTGCAATAGGTCCCACCAGAAGCCGCCTTTAAAGCCAGGCGCAGCTTCGGGTATATCCAATAAATTATGCCCCAAAACAATTAATAGCCCGAGTGCAAGAACTGCTTTAAAAGGAAGGCGGACAACGAATGCCAGTATCACCATACTAATACCAATTGCCCAAATAACCTGGAATGGAATCAATGAGTAAGTAGGATTGAATGTCCATGCAAAAGCAATGATAAACCACTCCACAAAAATGAGCCATAGCCCACGCTTCAGCAAAAATGAGCTGAGTTCTTTGTTGGTTTTACGAAGGCTCTGTAAGTATATGGATGTGCCGGAAAGGAAAACAAAAGTTGGGGCACAATAATGCGTTATAAATCTTGTAAAAAAAAGCGCAGGACTTGTGGTGGCAAGATTCAGCGGATCATCTGTATTGGCATGAATGTGAAACATATCCCGAACATGATCGAGTGCCATAATGATCATGGCAATTCCACGAACGATATCAATGGATTCAATTCTATTTTTTGACGCAGCTATTGTTGGTTGCATGTTGATGATTGTTTGAACTTTATTTTTTGTTGATTAAATACTTTGATGACATCACCTGAATGCAATTCTTTACTTATTGTTTTTTCATTTCGGTTTTATCACCGTTTGCAATGAGCCAGCCTTTAATCATCTTACCGGTTTTATCAACATCAAATTCAATAAAACGATCAGAATCATCCGCATAAAAAAAACGTATTGCAGACTCCGGTTTCAATTCAATATCATTGGCGCCTTCTCTGCGGCGATATAATTTTCCATTCTTTTTAATAAGTTCAACCGGGCTTTCCGCTATGTATTTTCCAATGTATTTATCGAGCTGGGAACTATCTATTTTTATTTCTTTGGGCATGTATGGTTTTTGTACAGGTAAATCAAAAAGAATAGAAGCTAATGCCGAACTCACCCCGTCTGAGTTAGATCCGTTGTTTGAAACCACTACCACACAAACATCATCTGCCGGGTAGTAGGAAAGATTGGTAACAAAGCCGGGGATGCCCCCATTATGAGAAACCCGTTTGTGTGTTTTTAAACTGTCAATGCCAATACCGTAACCATACTTATTTAGATAGGGTGTCATCATTTTTTGCGTACTGGCTGCAGATAGTATTTTATTATTATGCAGTGCTTTAGTCCATCTATACAAATCATCTACCGTAGATACAATTGCACCGGCGCTATACGGACCTTCCATAGAAATATACATAGCATGTGACCAAACACCCTGTTGGTTTTTATCATATCCTTTTGCTCTAAAGGCGAGAACGGAATCAAGCCGGTCCATCGAAGTATTTGTTAATCCGATTTTTGCAATAATATTTTCATTGAGATACGCACTGAATGTTTTGCCCGATGCTTTTTCCACAATCACACCCAACAAAAAAAATCCCGAATTACTGTAATTCCATTTTGTGCCGGGCGAAAAATCAAGTGGCCTATTTTTGAACAGTGCAATCATAGAATCAGTAGAAAGTGGAAGCACTGCTTTGGGCCAGAACTCGGCCAGATTGGTATAGTTGGTAATGCCGGATGTATGGTTGAGTAGCATGTGTATGGTGATGCTATCACCTTTGGGATAATCGGGAACGTATTTGGTGAGCTTATCATCAAGGCTCAGTTTTCCTTGTTCTGCCAGTTGCAGAATACAGGCTGCAGTAAATTGTTTGGTAACAGAACCAATGCGGAATTTAGTTTCAACCGTATTGGCAATATTCCATTCCCTGTCGGCAAGACCAAATGCTTTTTTATACATCACTTTCCCTTTTTGCATCACCAGCATAGCACCATTAAAATCTTTTATTTTAAATGCTGCCTGCGCATAATCATTTAATAATGCCGGATAATTTTTTTGCGCCAATACAATTGTTGGCAGTAGCAACAGCAGGATGATTTTTTTCATTTTAATTGATAGAAATGGGTTATAGAAATTTAAAAAAAATGCAGTAACAAGGGAATGGAAAAGTATCAGAAAAATAACAAACTAAGTCGATAAAGTCTACCAATATTTTACTTTGTTCGATGTTATCAATTGAAGCCCACTTTTCCTTTTACTGATTCGAATAATTTTTTAGAGTTATAACCAACGCCGTTTTTAAAAACGAATTGCACTTTACGCAGGTCATTAATATTCCTGGATGGGTCGCCATCAATAACAAGCAAGTCAGCAGCTTTACCCGTTTCAATTGTTCCAATTGTTTTATCAAATCCCAATGCCACAGCGCCATTTAATGTAGCAATTTTTATTGCCTCCATTGGTGTAAAACCATCTGCCTTTACCAATAATTCAATTGCCCGCCAATTGCCAAAACCGGCTATTGTTCCGCCATTACCGGTTGGATCAGTACCTACGGAAAGCAAGCCACCCATATCGTAAAACATTTTTTCCATTTTGGTGGCATTGACGTATGCTTTATCATAAGCAGTTGGACCTTTAACCGATTTAGTAGCTGTAAGTCTTTGTAAATAAAAATCCCTTGCATCCGGCGACATAGCATTGAGTGCTTCCTGGTTGGGTTGCGGTTGGGTGGTGGTTGCTCCTTCAAATACAGCCAATGATGAAGTGATGCTTATTTTTTTATCAATCAAAAATTGAATGAACTGTTTTACACTGTCACTTTAATTATCCAGATTGCTCAATGCTTTATATGAAGTACCTGCAGCAGGTGGTTCGTTTTCTTTTTTACCAACAGCATAATCAGTACTGGCCATAAAGCCGTGTTCTAAATTATCCATTCCTAATGAAGCGGCTTCTTTGTAAGTAACAATATCGAGATGCCCGGTAATTTTTAAACCTTTTTTATGTGCTGCATCGATGGCGGCTTTAAGCGTAGGTTTATCTACACCCATGTATGCTTTAAAAGATGTGAAGCCCTGGTCGGCCCAATAGTTTACAAATACTGCTGCATCGGCTGGCGTTTTATTTTCGTTCATTTGTGGAAAGCGGCTCGTCTTTCCTTCAATGTAAGGAGCGGTTAATTCCATGTTGGGGCCAAGTAATACACCGAGATCAATATCTTTTTTTATTCGGAGATCAGAATACGGTTCAACGCTTCCGCATGTTCTAATGGTGGTTGCGCCAGCAGCCAAATACAAACGGGGAAATGTAAATGGCAATTGTTTTAAATGGAGATAGCGGGTGCTGATATCAGGCGCCGATATATACATGTGCTCATGTAACATCACCAGGCCGGGCATAATGGCTTTACCATTTAAATCGATAATGGCAGCATCTTTGGAACTGATTGCTTTTTCATCATCACCCACCCAATCAATTTTACCATTGCTGATGATAACTGTTTGATGGGGTTTGGCGGCATTGCCTTTACCATCAATCAACAAACCGTTTTTTAAAACAGTAACCGGGCTGTTGTATTCAATATACTTTTTTGTTTCATCACTGAATATTGTTTGCGAAAACGCAGGCGCTGCTAAAAGACAAATAATGACAACTGAGGTTACAATTTTTTTCATTATTTTATTGTTGATTATTTGATTAAAATATAATGAGGTTTGATTTTTTAACTTCGTTTGATAAGTGTTGAATGGAGATATTTTAGCTTCCACTGTTTTTTTTGTTTAATTAAAAATACTGTTTCCAGCCATTGTACCGTTGCCTGTTTGCCATCCCGTGTAATTACTGACTGGAGCCGGTATGTAACCCAAGCCGAATTTTTATCTGTTGTGGTATTGATGAAATCAAATGTATTGGTACGCTTAAAATCTATTGCCGTATTTAAAGTAATTGCCTTTAAGATAAGCGTATCCATGTTCCATACCTGGCCATATTCGTATAAAGAAATATCGGCTGTGCTATTGGCCTTTAGGCTTACAGAATCCCGATTAGATAAAGCGTTAAATAAATGCACAACGGTTTGCTGTACTTCCTGCTGCCTTGCTGTAAATAGTTGTTGTGCCTGCAAACATGCCGAAAAAGATATTGCAATAATTAGAATGATTATTTTTTTCATGTTATAATTTCATTTTGCCATCTTCTCCCGATGGGGATTTTTTGATGATAGCTTAAACTCGATTTACTGCCACTTGTTTTTTATCTTTTATTAACCAAAAAAGGTGAAACAACAGCAATGGCACCAGCCACACAAATACATCTGAAGCCAGGTATGCCGTTGATTTGTTTGGAAATAAATAATAGAATATGTTCATGGCGTAAGCATCTATCACTCTTACCGTAACAAAATACGCCGCACTAATAAAACTGCTGATCATCATGCGTTGATGCAGCACTATTTTTCTTTGCCGCACAAAATAATAAGCAAGTGTGATAAACAATAGCCATAAGCTTGTTACTATTAATTGTGATGGCCGGCAGTCAATGCACCAGGTTCTTGGTATCATAATATACAGTGTGGCAATACTGAGCAGGGATGAAAGAATGTATAGCTTGCCTGTGGCACGATGAAAGGAAATGTATTTGTTGCGTATGGCAGGTGTAAACTGCAATATGGCTGTACAGTATACAATGATGCCGGCAAAAATATGCAGTGCAAAAATGCTGTTGTCGAAAGTACTGTTGCTACCCCAATGTTTTAAAGTGTCATCGCTGAGGTACTTATATTTCGGAATCAGTTTGTACCAAAAGAAACCGAAGAAAGCAAGCCAGAAAGTGGTAACTGAAATTTTCTTTAGCATGTGTAGTTTCTTATTTTTTATTCATTTCCACATAATCTAATACCAAATTGCAAAATGCAATCAAGCCCAATTTAAATGAAGTATCATCTATGATAAATTCTGGCGTATGATGCGGCCCTGCTGTCTTAGGATCTTTACCTTTTGACATCCCACCTAAGAAAAAGAATAGGCCTGGTGCTTTTTGAGCAAAAAATGAAAAATCTTCTGCGCCTGTATTAGCAGGTACAAGCAATACGTTTTCTTTTTCTGCAGATTTTTGCAGAGAAGGAAGCATCAATTTTGTTAATTCTACATTATTAAATGTTACCGGGTAATGAGATTCGTAAGGCAACTCTACAATCGCAGTTGCTCCTGCAGCTTCGGCTGTTTTTTCTGCAATCTGCCTGATACGGCTGTATATGAAGGTTTCATCTTCATTGCTGAATGATCTAACATCACCAAGCATCTCAACTTGTGATGGAATAATATTAGAACAGTTGCCGCCATTGATAGCTCCAACAGTTACCACCGCAACATTTTCAGTAAGATTCACATTTCTGCTTACAATTTGCTGAAGACCGACAACAATTTGGGAAGCAACTAAAATGGGGTCAACTGATGACCATGGTTTAGAGCCATGACTGGGCTTGCCTTTTACAGTAATCTTAAAGTCACCAACGCCTGCCAAAGTTCCTGCAGGACGATAGGAAAGATTACCAACTTCTAATTGTGAGGCCATGTGCAATCCAAAAACAACATCCACTTGTGGATTTTCCAGTACGCCTTCTTTCACCATTAACGCTGCCCCGCCTTCCTCGCCTTTTGGAGACCCTTCTTCTGCTGGTTGAAAAATAAATTTGACTGTGCCTTTCAAATCTTTTTTCATTCCTGATAATAATTCAGCAACGCCCATTAGTATGGCTACATGTGCATCATGTCCGCAAGCATGCATTACGCTTGTTTCTTTGCCGTTATACATCGTTTTTACTTTGGAAGCAAAAGGCAAATCATTTACTTCCTCTACAGGCAAGGCATCCATGTCGGCTCTAAGAGCTATGACAGGTCCGGGTTTATCACCTTTTAAAATACCCACCACACCAGTAATACCCACTTTTGTTTTTACTTCTATGCCCAGGGATTGTAAATGTTTGACAACAAGTTCGGCAGTACGAAACTCCCGGTTTCCCAATTCAGGATTTTGATGAATGTCGTGCCGCCAGGCAATTACTTTTTGCTCAATTTTATCTACACTTTTTATAATGAGTTCGCTGTAATTGCTTTTTTGAGCAGATGTTTGATTTAAAAAGAATAGGTTTATCAATACGATAAACAGCAGGCTTATTTGTTTAAATTTCATTTTTAAATTAATTATGCTATGGTGAATAAAAGGATGTAAAATTTTTTACGTAAATAAATCATCAATGGCCAATTGATTGGTAACAGCCGTTAAATAATATTTGTTTTTTTGTGCACCAAAAACGGTAAGCAATGTGATAAAAATATTTTTCTTTAGGCTTGTCTGTTCTTGAATTTTTATTATTTTTTATTTTTATACTTTGCCAAATTTTGATAATTATATTTGATTTGGCAGGTTTTACAAGCTTCCCTACTTTTTTTGCGACTAGTATTTCTTTCTTAAACTTTCCATGAACCGCAACCACCAATAATCATTGATTGCTCTTCTTTTATTTATCAAACCAAAAATTCTATTTACGCACAGTAAAAAGATTAATAGAAGCAGAAATGATTTTATCCCGGATTAGAAAACCCTATTTTTTAAAAGGTTGCCTTTTCCAGTACGTTAAACTACGCCACCCCCATTCCAACGGACCAAAACGGAAATACTTTAACCATATAGGGCTTACAATTAATTGAAAAATCCAAATGCTTGCAACAATGTAATACAGCTCGTATCGCTGCAATTTGCCGTACATCGAAAAACCATAACCCAGGAAAATGATATTGCAAACGATAGAATGCATAATGTAATTGGTAAAGGCCATTTGCCCAACGGCTGCCAATGATTTTTGCAGGAATTGCAAGATGCCTGATTTAACGAAGAGCATGATGAGTGCAATATGGCCGCAGGTAGTAGGAATTCTACCAAACTGATACGTTAGAAAATTCTCATAGAAAGATACAATGTTGAAATTTGAATTTATAATATTGGACGTTTCAAAGTAATTGATGGTGATGCCAATGCCATATCCAATCAATGCCATATTTAAATAAAATTTATTAGACTTAACCCCTTTTAGGATGCCCAGTTTAAAGAACGCCATCCCCCACAGCATCATTGCCAATGTATCCCAAAAGTTGATAAAGTACAGAAAGCCTGTCTGCATGTATTGATTAACCGGTAATTTATGCATCACAATACTCCAGTACCCTTTACTCCTGGCATCCATTTCTTCCTTTAATTGCACGGGCGTTACCTTTTCATCTTTTATTATTCCATCCCATTTTTCAATGGAGGCTGTCTCTTCTTTACTGATAGTATCTCCTTTAGCTTGCTTCGCTTTGGCTTCCGTTGATTTTGTAAAGCTGTCCTTAACCTTAAAATAATCTTTAACACTAAATGCGGTTAATATCATTAAGATAACCGCCGCCCCAATCATAAGATGTTTGGGCATAAGATGCCGGAAACTAAATGCAAACATGCCGACAATCCCGTAAGTATACAATATCTCGCCATCCCACAAAAGCAGGTAGCAATGAATAACGCCAAAAACTATCATCCACAACAAGCGACGAAAGAAGGTATCTGTTACTACACTGCCTTGATTGCTTTGTATGGAACGGCCTGTAAACAAAAGAATGCCTGCTCCAAATAACATAGAAAACATTCCCCGCATGGTGCCTTCAAAAAACAACATATTCATCCACCAAACTTTGAGGCTCCATCCTGTGGCACCACCATTGTTCGTGGGATCGAAATAGGCTTTGTATAATCCAAAGCCAACGATATTCATTAATAAAATACCAAAGAGGGAGATGCCCCTAATGGTGTCCATTGCTGCAATGCGCTCGGCCTTTGCAGTTGGTTGTAATGTTTGGGGAATTGCCATGTGAGCTTAGTGTTTTAAGGCATATAAAGCAATTGAAAAAAAATATTGTTGTAAAATTAAATTATTAAAATCCCTACCGGGTCTGCCAGACCTCACCCCTAGCCCCTCTCCATCGGAGAGGGGGACTTGACCCAGCTGATGTGTGGCTCTCCTATTTTCTGAATGATCCCCGGTTTATACTATTTTGTTTTATGCACTTCCATATCAATCTCAATTAACTGACCCACTAATGCCAATCCTTTTACTTCTAACCAGGTACCTGTAGGGAATTGTTTTTTGTAGATACTGTTTCGGTAACCTGATACTTTTATAAACTCCTGCATGTTGGTAGTAAACACATTCTCCACTACCACATCATCAAACGTGCAGTTGTAATGCTGTAAAATTTTTTCCAAATCAGCATAGCAGTTTTTCATCTGCTGTTCTAAGTTACCCAGCGCTGTTAAGTTGCCCTTATCATCCATGCTTACGGCGCCGGATATTTTAATATCGTTCCCAATTTTTACGGCGTGGCTGTAGCCATAAGCTTTCTCCACTTCTGGGCGAAGCAAAAAATACTCCGGTGTTTCCGTTGGTGCCTCCTTGTTTTCTTTTTCTGCATTGGCATTGGGTTGTGGTGCTGTGTTACATGCAGTAAAAAGAAAAACTGAAATGCAGGTTGCTGTGATCCATGCACGAATCTTTTTCATGTTGTAGTTTTTATGGTTAATAATGGTTTGCTTTTTTTAATTATTCAATCAACCCTCACCAGCACCCGTCTCGTTGTTTTGTTATCACCTATGATTGCGGTATCTCCTTTCACCTGAATTTGTCTTGGCTGTTCGGTATCGGTGTACCAAGGAATAGTGCCTCCTTTTACATGATGAATCACCCTGCCTTTTTCAGGCTCAAATGTATAAGTGCCAAAGTATCCAAATGAATTTGTATTGATATAGTCATACAGATTCACACTTATTTTTTTTGCTTGCTCTTCCGAAATTTTAAGTGGCTGTTTATTAGAAATGTTAATGCTTAATACACCGCTTGCTGTATAAGTAAAATAGCCTTTTGGATTATTTCCGTAGCGATACACCCAAACATTAGTGGTAGAATCAAAATCTGCAAACTCAACCAATCGCCAGGTGCCAACTAAGGGTTGTTGTTTGGTTTTTTGTGCATAGATGCAAGAGAAAACAATTAGGAGCAAAGCAAGGGGGGTTGTAATTTTTTTCATTTGTTTAAATTATTTATTTTTTAAATTTTCGGTGTGCTTAAATTCATTGTCTGACCTCACCCCTAGCCCCTCTCCAAAGGCAGAGGGGGACTTGACTCTGCTAATGCGTGGCTCTTGTTTTCTTACGATCAGTCTTTACTTTTTACTTTTCGCTTTTTACTTTTTCCTTTTTTTAAATCAATCATTCATAAATATCTCCTGTAATTTTTCCCTGTTTTTTGTGATGGTAAGTGCCAGCATTAATAAAATTCGTGCTTTCTGCGGATTATGATCAAACGCAGCAACCGTATTCATTTTAACGTCGTTAAACTCCTCGGTTGTTGCAATGGTAATATTGCCCGAAACAACTCTTGATGACCGAACCATTGCAACTCCTTTTTGCTTTGCATTTTCAGCAGCAGCCTCAAAAGCTTTACTGTAACTTCCATTGCCGGCACCTGCTACAACAATACCATCTACCTTATCATTGATCAATGCATTTAGCGGTGTAGCAGAGGCGTCCACGTACATATAAACAATCTCCACTTTTGGCAACTGTATTACTTTGCTGATATCGAAAAATGGTTTTTGATTATTGACTTCTATCGGTTGGCTATAGTATTTTACCTGGCCATCGTATATTTTTCCGATAGGCCCTGCATTGGGCGCACTAAAAGCATTTACATTGACGGTATTAATTTTAGTTACATTTTTTGCATCGTAAATCATTTCATTAAAACTTTGAATAACGCCTTTGCCTTTGCTTTGCGGCGCAGCAGCAACCAGGATGGCATCGTACAAATTCTTGGGGCCGTCTGCGCTGATGGCTGTTGATGGCCGCATTGATCCCGTAAGCACCACTGGTTTATCTGACCGAATAATGAGACTTAAAAAATAGGCTGTTTCTTCCTGCGTATCGGTGCCATGCGTAATTACAATTCCATCGGCTTCGTTCGTCGCAAATATTTCTTTTATTCGCTTCGCCAGCTTCATCCAAATTTCTATCGTCATGTTGGAGCTGGCTACATTCGCTATTTGTTCGCCTTGTACATCCACCAGTTTATTGATGCTGGGAATGGCAACTAATAAATCCTTGATAAGGATTTTGCCGGATTCATAGGCGGCCCTATCAGGACTACTGCCTTTACCGGCCATGGTTCCTCCTGTGGCCAGGATGATTACCCTTGGCAGCTTTTGTGCATTTGTAATTAGTTGAAAAGAGCAAGCAATAATGAGCGCTATAAAATATTTCGGCACTATAGAATTTGATTTCATAACGATTGCTATTTTTTTAGTTTTAAAAACCTTACTGCATTATTATATAGTATATCTTCTTTATCTTTTTTGGTAAGAAAAGGTAAACTGTTTAAAAAGCGGATGGATCTTTCAATGGCATCGGGCCATATCATCTGGTCGGAGCCAAACATCACCCGATTGAGATAGCCTGCTTCCTTGATATTTTTAAGTAGCCCTTTTATGTACCGTTGTGTGTTGGGTTCTACCCAAAGCATCACGGCAAGATCAATATATAGTTGTGGATAATAGGCCATCATCCTGATAGCATGCTCCGGCCAGTCTTCTCCTCCGGCATGCATCAGGTAAATTCGAAGCTTTGGATATCGAACTAAAACATCTTCAATTAAATAAGGATCGGATAATCTAAGCCGGGCTTTCGGCGACCAGAAATAGGTTCCCCCAGGGTCGCCACCACCTGTATGAACCCCTACCGGAATATCATATTTTTCGCAAATACGCAGATAGGGCTGCCAGGCAGAATCGCTCAGTGTTGTACCACTGTAATAAGGTGCAACCTCCCCAAACACTTCAATTTTTTTATCTTTAATCATTTGCTCAAACTTAATTGAGTCGATGCCGTAATCGCCAGGAGCAAACATCAAAATTCCTTTTATTACAATGTGCCCGTTATCGTTTGCAGCCCAGTTCTCCACGCTTTCAGGATTACCGCTTACAACAGCTTTTACGATATTAAATTTTTTGAAAGCAGCAAAGGTTGCCGACAGGTGCGCTGCTGCATTTACGGCACCTTTATTTCCGTAATGGTCTGTCGCAGGTTTACGCCCACCAAAGTCGCTTTCTGTGTAGGAGTGAATGTGCATATCAATAATTTTAGTTTGGGATTGTGCCAACAAAAATTGAAGTAATAAAGCGGAGAAAATAATTAGTCGTTTGTTCATAATTGTTCTTTAAAATTTGTGTTCAATATCCTGATTTAATAAAATTTTTTATCCAGCTCCACGGCTTCATTTGCTTTATTCTTTAGTTACTATTTGCAGATAATAAAAATAAAAAGCCCCAAAACTTGTATCATCGATTTTATTGCTGCATGGCTTCATACACTTTCTTTCCTTCAAACATGGTCCAGAGCACACGGGTTTCTTTCATGGCTTCGGGTGTTATTGTTAAGATATCTCTGTCCAGCATGATAATGTCGGCTGATTTGCCCGGCACCAAGGAACCGATCTCTTTTTCTGCCATCATTGCTTTAGCGGCATTAATGGTATAAGCGTACAACATAGCTAGCCTTGGCATACATTCCGTACTATCTAACACACCCATTGGCCCCCGCCTTGTTTCTGCATGATAAATTGCTTCAAACGGATTGGCAGAACTCACAGACCAGTCGCTTGCACCGCAAATAGTTGCACCAGCCTGTAACATGGAACGGGCCGGGTATTGCCATTTATAAAGCGTTGGATGGATATATGGTTTTACAATATCAATGGTGGTAACATCGCCAAAGGCCCAGAGCAACTGGTAAGAAGCCAATACGTTCAATTTTGCAAAGCGTTCAAAATCGGATGGCAGTACAATCTGCAGATGGGTGATGCTATGCGGTATTTTATTATTGCCATTTGCTTTGCGTACGGCTTCAAATACATTGAGCGTTTCTGTAACGGCTCTGTCGCCAATGGCATGCACATGCACCAGCAGGTTTTGTTTATCCGCTGCAATGGCAAAACGTTCAAACTTTTTTGGATCAAACATCAATACACCTTTTGAGCTGGTGCCGGTATAGGGCAACGATAAAGCAGCGGTATGGGTAGGATGTTCAATGACACCATCGCCAAAAATTTTAAACCCGATGATGGAAAAATTTTCGCCATTATATTTTTTTTGAAGTGCCTTCAATAGGCTGATTTGATGTGGTGGATCGTCTTCAAGATCGGGCACAACACAACCTGCAATATGTGCAGTGAGCTTTCCGCTTTTTCTTAAATATGCATACCATTCCATGTAATCAATTCTTGTATTATTGAATGTGGATACTGTTGGGTCAAGAAAGGCGGTTATTCCTAAACCGTTGTTGTACTCCATCGTTTTTTCAGCAGCTTTGCTAAAGTCTGTTTCAACAACCAACTTACTCGTAATGGTACGAATTCCTTTTTCGCTTACAAAGCCATTGGGCGCTCCCTCTTTGGTTGTGCCATAATATATTTTTTCTTCGGGCGGTAATGATTGAATAAATTTTTCGTCGAGTTTAGCCCGTTTCATCATGGCCTGGTTGGTCCATGATGTATGCCCATCTGAACCCCGAAGCAGAACGGGTTGGGTTGCAAATTCATCCTTGTTAAATTCCTGTATCAGTTCATCTAAATGCGCCCAGGTGCTGATATTGATTCCGTAAATTACCAGTACATCACCCGTTAATCCTTCCCTTTTCTGCAAACTTTTTTTTGCATACGCCAGCAGTTCGTTTACTGAAATCATTTGATCGCTGGTGTTGGCTTTGGTTAGTCCTTTGCCACCGTTGATGCCATGGTTGTGACTGTCTATAAAACCCGGCATCAAAAAAAAGCCGTTACAATCAATTTGTTCAGCAGCTGCGCCAGCAATTTTTTTTACTTCCGCGTTTTTGCCCACCGCTATAATTTTCTTACCGTTAATGGCAATGGCTTCTGCATACGGATGGTTTACATCTGCCGTAAAAATCCGGGCATTGTACAAAACTTTTACCTGTGCATTGCAAATAAATGGCAAGATGAAAAGCAACAGGAGCTGCAGGTATTTTTGTTTCGTATTAAAGTAAAAATTGGGTTTGTGCATTACTATTTGTTTTTAAATGTTCAATTGAAAAAGAGAAGAATTAAAATCTTCCCATTTATTTTATTTCCTTATCCATTCCCGTCATTTGCCAGCGAACCAACGACACGGGAATAATACCTGTTGAATAAAAATCCTCAAAGAAATTATAGAGTGTAAAATTGTTGAGTTGCTTGCGTCCCATATCCATCATCAATTGTTCAATGAGGTACTTGCCTGTTACATAACTGGAGCCATACCCCGGCTGACGCAAATACAAATGCTGTTCAAAGCCAACGAGGCTTTGGTCTCCGGTCCAGCCTTTCGGTGTCCACTCCACCTGGAATTTTCTTGCCTGTTCGTAGTTAATCATATTCGCCTGTGCATACAAGGAAGCAAGGCCCCGGGCACAACGTTGTGCCAGCATTATCCAAACTAATTCTCTTGCTCTTGGGTTATCGTCCCACAAACCTGCATGCATAAAAGTTTCTTCCATAAAAGTTGCCAATCCTTCGGAGCGCTGCATCCACATATTATAAGGCAATGCGTTGCGGCGTAATAAACTTTCATGCGGTTCTTCTTTCATTCGTGCAATTTCAAACCAGTGGGTAGAATGAGAATACAATACTGCCGGCGCACGGAAACTGATATTGGCAAAGAAATTTCTTTTTTCTTCCGGTATAAATTCGCCGATATGCTGGCGAAGGCCGGGTTCCATATAATCTTTTACGGGTAAAATTTTTCCTGCTTTTAAAAAGCTCATTAGTTTTTTTACAGACAAATCTGTTTGCTGATTAAATTCTTCTACGGTTGAAAATGCTTTTAGTTCCGGAAGGTTTTTGTTACGTTCTCTTTCTAATTGTAAGGAGGAATAAGCACGGGTTAATTCACGTTTTAATAAGGTAACTTCTTCTTCCCATGATAGGGAAGTCAATAACACATTACGCAAATGCCAGGTATAATTTTCTTTACCAATACCGGACGGACCTTTTTTATAGCGTAGTTGTTTCTCCAGCCATGCGATCAATTGTATACTTGCACTCTTTGCGTTGGCAACGGCATCTTGTAATAATTTGTTGGCGGCAACTTTTTTATCCAAATCTTCCAACATGGTTAACTGGTCTTTCAAATTGCCGATACCTGCACTCCACAAATCTTTTGCATTGCCGGTGAGATTTATTTTTGCCTGTGCATACAACGGCGGAATAATTTGTAATTGTGCAGCCAATTTTTTTTCATCATCAGCAGATAAGGGAAAAGTGTATTTCCATAAATCGATGGCGGCATTGCTGGTAGGCCCTTCGTGGTCGGGTGTATCACTCTGTTCATTAAAAACGATGGCATAAAAAGCAGGGTCACGAACCCATGGTTGTAAAATGCGGCAATTAAAATCCAGTGCATTCATTTCGGCATGTAGTAATACATAATCTACTTTTTGTTCCAGTACCCATCCGGCAGTGTCAATTTTTTGCAAACGGGTTTTGTATTGCAGTAAGGTTTGCTGTGTTTTGATGATGGTTGCCTTGCGGTAATCGGGAACGCCATCGGGTAAATTTGTTCCTTCAAGTAGCCGTAAGTCTGTACACAATTGCAAAAGGGTTTGGTACGAATCTGTTTTTGTTTGTTGTGCATGGAGTGGTGTGTTTGAAACAAACAACAAAATCAATGCGCAACAGGTAAGCAATTTTGTAACTAATTTCATTTTTTAATAGATGTAAGATTTTTGAAAAAATAAATTACCGAAAGTACCCTGAAAAAAAGGCCTGTGTTAGAAGGATTTCATATTGATGTCTTTTTATTTTATGCGCTTATATTTTTTTAAAATATCGATTACCAGTTGATGCGGTATAGCAGTAACGCCGGTGCGTACAGGCCCTTTGCCTCTTATGTTTTTTCCCTGTCCGGAGATGATGGTGCTATAGCCAACTTCAACACCTTTTACATCGGTGATGGCGTTGAACTTGCCGGGAGTATCTGCGAAGGGAATTCCCATATCTCTTGCTCTTGGTTTTTGAGCGTCTATATTGCAAAAGGCATGTACCAGTAAAATGGCTGTTATTATTTTTCTCATGCTTTATCGATTTTAAAAATTGTTTGTTTCGATTTCATTTTACCCGGTTACTGATTTTAGAATCCTATTTTAAATG
>JANYCA010000053.1 GCA_025360525.1 Chitinophagaceae bacterium
TGTAATAAATGCTGTAAGAAACAAGCTCGTACACCGCATATTTGCAGTGTTAAGAGATGACAGAATGTTCGTGGAAAACTATGTGTATAAACCCTAAAAAAATAACCGAAAATGGATTTGTTTTAATCATAGAAAACTTGGCGAAGGTGGGGAATTAGTATTCCGTCAGCCCGGAACCGAAGCCCAATAGAATTACAAAAGTTGAAGATAACAACTAAAAGCTAAATAGAATTCCGTCCGCCCGAACTGGAGCCAAATAGAATTACAAATGCTCATTGTTATTACGTCAGCCCCACTTTTGCCAAACCCCTTGTTGTGCGTTCGTTTCTTTTCTCGCTACCACTCGTTTTCGTCAGTTTCGTTTATCTCAATTTTTGTTGATAGAGAGTTAAAGCGTTTAAAAATGTCAAGGCTGCTTTTAATGTCTTGATAATCTTTATGGACTTTTAATTCTTCGTCTATGATGTCAAAAACTTTGTAATTAGAAATAACAATACATTTCTTGATTGCTCTTGTAATTGCAACATTTAATCTGTTTGGGCTATAGAAAAAGTCCAAACGTCTCATTGATTCTAAAGGGTGTGAGTTTGCCATACTGTAAATAATGTAGTTTCTTTCTTGACCTTGCATACTGTCCACCGTGTCAACAAACAAAGATTCAAATGGGCTTAAAATTGATTTTGGTAAAATCTTTTTAATCTCTTTCTTGATTTCTCTAACCTGTGCTCTATAAGGAGACATTACGCCTATGTCTTTAAGGTTTACACCATTTTTTAAAAGGTCTGAAATTAATTCAGCAACTAGTTTAGCTTCATATGGTGAACGACCTTGTGCATCAAAAACATTATGTTGTAATAATATGTGAGAATCATTATTTAAAACTTGAGGGTGATAAGTGCATTCATATTCTGTATTATCTATGTTCGTGGTTGAATCTGAATGTAGGCGATTTTCATAAAACAAAGTATTTGGAATTTTTATGAGGTTTTCATTGAGCCTGTATGAAGTATTTAAAAGATTAATGTCATTTGGATATTACGCACCATAGTTTACCACTTATTTCAGAGGATAGTTTACCAGTGTTTCAGTCCAAAGTTTACCAGCAAGTTTTGTTTTGGAATATTTATTTCAGGGCATAGTTTACCACTTGTTGCAGCTTAGGTAATGACATTACGGCGCAAAGTTTACCACTTCATAAAAAGATCTGTTGTTAGCATTTTTTAACAGGCTTGCTTTGTTACCAAAAGCATGGCTAATAAAGTGATTTCAATGCAGCAGATTCGCACTATTATTCAACTTCTTGATAAAGGATATTCACTCCGTGCTATTGCTGCGGAGATATGTTTGTCCAGGCAGTCAGTTACTTTTTATGCCGCAAGACTCAAGGCTTCGACTTATTCTTTTGAAGTACTTCGCCAACTTCCGGATGCAGGCTTGGCAGCCATTGTGTATGCGCCGGAAGTTGCCGTTCCCTTATGTGAAAACGCCCGCAGGCTTGAGCTCGACGGTCGCATGCCTTATTTTTTAAGTGAACTTAAACGTACCGGTGTTACGAGGCTATTACTCTGGGAAGAATACCGTAAAGAATCTTCGGATCCGTTTCGTTATACTCAGTTCTGCATTTTGTTAAAACAAGCCGGTAAGGTAACCAATGCCACGATGCACCTGGTGCATACACCTGCTGCAATGGTGATGGTTGATTTTGCTGGTGATAAGATGAGTTATGTTGACCGTTCTACCGGCGAATTAATTTCATGCCCTGTATTTATTGCGGTATTACCTTTTAGTAAATACACATTTGCCATAGTGCTTAGAGATGCCAGCATCCCACAGGTAATAAAAGCACTCAATGCCTGCATGGCCTATTTTGGCGGTGTTCCGCTCAGCTTAAAAACAGATAATATGAAGCAGGTAGTAACAAAGTCGAATCGTTATGAACCCATATTTAGCGAAGCCCTTAAGCAATGGGCCCTGCACTACAATATCACGCTGCTGGCCACCAGGGTAGCCAAACCTAAAGACAAAGGAGCAGTAGAGAATGAAGTAAAGATTGCCTACCAGCGTATCTATGCACCCCTTCGGGATGAGGTATTTTATCAGCTTGATCAACTAAACCTGGCTGTTATAAAACAACTGGATATGCACAACGAAAAACTATTCCAGCTGAAGGATTTTAGCCGCCTGCAACAATTTATAAACGAAGAGCAATCTTTATTACAACCCTTGCCGGCAGAGCCATTTGTTATAAGGCACCAGGTATTGGCCAAAGTGCAAAAGAATTATCATATCACACTGGGCGAAGACTACCATCATTACAGTGTACCCTATCAATTTATTGGCAAACAGGTAAGTGCTGTTTATGATACCGATATGGTGGAAATTTACTACCAGCACAAACGCATCACCCTGCATAGACGCAGTTATAAAAAACATGACTTTACTACCATTGGCGACCATATGCCTCAGGGGCACCAGCAATTTTTTGAACAACAGGGATGGACACCCGCTTATTTTTTGGACCAGGCCATACTCATTGGCCCTGGTGTACAACGGTATATGGACGAGGTATTAAAAGCCAGGGTTTACACCGAACAAACATACAATGCCTGCCGGGGTATTTTACGGCTTCATAAAGAGTATGGCTCACTACGATTGCAGGCAGCCTGCACCAGGGCACTAACGGGCAATGTATATAACTATAGAACAATCCAGAATATTCTTGTCAGCAAACAGGATCAATTACCCGATAGCCTCCAGATCGATCTGTTCCGGCTCCCCGACCACCCCAATCTTCGTGGCCCCCAAACCTATCAGTAACCATCTTATTTATTCATTACAAAAAACAACAACATGAACCAACAAAGCACGCTGGAACAATTACAGGAACTTAAACTATCAGGAATGGCTAAACGTTATGAAGCCATCCTCAAACAACCTGTACACCAACACCCCGAAGCCCATGAGTTAATTGCCTCGCTGGCAGAAGCAGAAGCAGGTTATAGGATATATCAACGAACGCAACTTTATTTACGGCTCTCCAAACTTCGTTACCATGCAACGCCGGAACAAATTAACTGTACCCCCGGCCGGGGCATTACCAAAGAAGTACTGGCCATGCTAACGGATGGAAGTTTTATTGAGAAGTCGGAAAATCTGTTGATTACCGGATCTACCGGATGTGGCAAAAGTTACCTTGCCTGTGCAATGGGACGAAACGCATGTTTGCTGGGCCACCGGACACTGTATTATTCTATGAACCGCTTTATTGAAGCGCTCGCCGCAGCCCGCTTAGATGGCACTTACATACGCTGGATTAACATGATTGCAAAAACCCCCTTACTAATAATAGACGACTTTGGTTTGCAACCCCTCACTCATGATATGCGTTTAACATTGCTGCAAATAATGGAAGATCGGTTTGCAAAAGGAGCTACAATTGTAACATCACAGTTACCGGTAAATAAATGGTACGAATACATCAATGAACCCACGCTGGCCGATGCAATATGCGACAGACTGACAGCCAATGCAAACAAAATAGAATTGAAAGGTGATTCACTGAGACAAAAGAAAAACAACTAAATTACATCAGCTACAACAGACAATAATGAGTGGTAAACTTTGCAGTGAAATGGTGGTAAACTTTGACCGTAATATCCA
>JANYCA010000056.1 GCA_025360525.1 Chitinophagaceae bacterium
TAATTTTATCTCCGTATTTTTACTCATGTTGTTTTTGGGTGATGCAACCACAAAATACAACTTGAGTAGGTGGTTTAGGCTACCTACTCCTTTTTAGACAATTTTTATCAATACATTTTGTCGGTTAGTAGTGATTTTTTATGTATAAATTGTTTTCCTTCATCTTTTTATAAACGCCGTTTTGGTGGAAGAATTAAACCTATAGGACCATTTTTCTAAGTGTAATCCAGCAACAATACACATTGAACACAAAGCTGCCAAAATTTAATCATAGCAAACATTGTTTTCAATATGTGCACCCGTGGTTATTCAACTCAATTATAAATGGTTCAATCACTATATTTGCAGCCGTTTCGAAAAAAGATACCTGCCAACATGTAAACGTTGACCGCTATTAAAGCATCATGAATATGTGTAATAATTACGGCAAAAAAAACTAAACAGCAATCAATTTCTTTGTCTCCCTTTGGGGATGGAGGTAAAACATTTTCTATGTATCGTTCTCATACTTGTGGCGAATTAAGAATTGCCGATGTAAATAAGGAAATTAGCCTCAGCGGCTGGGTGCAAACAGTGAGAAAATTTGGAAGCATCACTTTCGTTGATCTTCGGGATCGCTTCGGCATCACACAGTTGTTGTTTGCTGAAAATTTGAATGCACTATTGGATGCCAATCCACTTGGCCGTGAATTCGTATTGCAGGTAAAAGGCAAAGTGAATGAACGCAGCAATAAGAATTTGCATATTGCAACTGGCGAAATAGAAATTTTGGTGGCTGAATTTACCATTCTGAATAAATCGGCGGTACCTCCATTTACTATACAAGACGATACCGATGGTGGTGACGAACTGCGAATGAAATACCGTTTCCTTGATTTGCGCAGGAACATGGTAAAGAAAAACCTCGAACTGAGATACGCCGTTGGACGTAGCACCAGAAATTATCTTCATGAAATGGATTTCATGGATATAGAGACACCATTTCTTATTAAATCAACACCAGAAGGAGCTAGGGACTTTGTGGTGCCATCAAGGATGAATCCAGGACAGTTTTATGCATTACCCCAAAGCCCTCAAACATTTAAACAATTGCTGATGGTGAGTGGCTATGATCGTTACTACCAAATTGTAAAATGTTTTAGAGATGAAGATTTAAGGGCAGACCGTCAACCTGAGTTTACACAAATTGATTGTGAAATGAGTTTTGTAGAGCAGGAAGACATCCTGAATATGTTTGAAGGATTGGTAAAACGTATTTTTAAAGACGTAAAAAACATTGATTACACCGATGTGGTAGAACGCATTACCTGGGAAGAAGCCATGTGGAATTTTGGCAACGACAAACCAGACATCCGTTTTGATGTAAAGATTGCCAACCTGAAATTTCCGCTACATACTTTTCCCACAAAACAATCTCAATCAACATTGATTGACGGAGTATCGTTTGGCGTATTTGATGATGTTGAAACGGTATTAGCAATTGCTGTTCCAGGTTGCAGTGAATATACCCGCAAGCAAACAGACGAATTAACGGAGTGGGTAAAACGTCCACAGATAGGGATGAAGGGATTGGTTTTTATCAAATGCAATGCAGACGGTACCTTTAAAAGCAGTGTAGATAAATTTTACAGCCCGGAAAAATTGAAAGCCATTGCTAATGCTGCCAACGCAAAAGCAGGCGACCTTGTTTTGATTTTAGCAGGTGCTGAAGAAAAGACAAGAAAAGCCACAAGTGATTTACGGATGTACATGGCAGACAAACTGGGCATGCGTAAAAATGATGAATTTAAATTATTGTGGGTATTGGATTTTCCGTTGTTTGAATATGCGGAAGATGATAACCGCTGGGTAGCCAGGCACCATCCCTTTACATCGCCAAAGCCCGATCATATTGAAGTAATGATCAACAATAATCCCGTGATTGAAAATGCGGCTGAATATTTAAAACATCCATATGCCGGTATCAAAGCAAATGCTTATGATATGGTGTTGAACGGTAATGAAATTGGCGGCGGAAGTATCCGTATTTTTCAACGGGCATTGCAGGAAAAGATGTTTGCTGCGTTGGGTATGAATGCTGAAGAACAACAACACAAATTCGGTTTTTTATTAGGCGCTTTTGAATATGGTGCACCGCCACATGGTGGGCTGGCATTTGGTTTCGACCGTTTATGTGCTATCCTTGGTGGTAGTGAAAGTATTCGTGACTTTATTGCCTTTCCAAAAAATAACAGCGGCCGGGATGTGATGCTGGATGCACCAAGTACCATTGATGCAAAACAATTTGACGAATTGCAGATTAAGTTAGATTTGAAATAAATGGACATTCTAAAAGTTTACACCTTTCTAAAAAGGTGTAAACTTTAATGATAATTCTATTAAAAACCTGTCAAACGTTTTGGCAGGTTTTTTAGTTTTTAAAAAGTATTAACAGCAATTCATCCTGCATAATTGATTTTGCTGTAAAAGAATTTCCTAACTTTCAAATATGACCACCAGTCAAGTCCCATTAGCAGAACGCCTTCGCCCCACCACACTAAATGAATTAGTGGGACAGCAACATCTTACCGGCAACGGAAGTATTCTTAAAACTGCTATTGAACATGGTAAAATTCCCAGTATGATCTTATGGGGTCCGCCGGGAGTTGGTAAAACCACCATCGCCAATATCATTGCTCAAACATTAGAGGTTCCTTTTTATACATTAAGTGCCATCAGCAGCGGGGTAAAAGAAGTGCGTGAAGTAATTGAAAGAGCAAAAAATCAACAAAACGTAATTCTTTTTATTGATGAAATTCATCGCTTCAACAAAGGACAGCAAGACGCTTTGTTAGGTGCAGTAGAAAAAGGTATCATCACCCTGATAGGCGCTACTACGGAAAATCCATCTTTTGAAGTTAACAGCGCCTTGCTCAGTCGTTGCCAGGTATATGTGTTACGGTCTTTAGATGAAAGCGATTTGATTGCTCTTTTACATCATGCTTTGCAAAATGATGTTTTGTTGAAAACAAAAAAGTATGAACTAAAAGAGACTGCTGCAATAATAAATATTTCAGGAGGGGATGCCCGCAAATTATTAAACCTGCTGGAATTAGTAGCGGAGTCTATCCAAGTCTCCCCCTTTGGGGGAGATTTAGAGGGGGCCGGGGCTGTTATTACTGATGAGTTAGTAATGCAGGTTGCACAGCAAAAAATTGCCCTTTATGATAAAAAAGGAGAGCAGCATTATGATATTATTTCTGCGTTTATTAAATCGATACGGGGCAGCGATCCTAATGCCGCTGTATATTGGCTGGCAAGGATGATAGAAGGGGGAGAAGATGTAAAGTTTATTGCAAGGCGGTTATTGATTTTAGCAAGTGAAGATATTGGCAATGCCAATCCCAATGCACTGTTGCTGGCAAATGCCACATTTGATGCGGTAAATAAAATTGGCTATCCCGAATCAAGAATTATTTTGTCGCAGTGTGCTACATACCTTGCCACTTCTGCAAAAAGTAACGCAGCTTATGTCGCTATTGGCAATGCATTGGCAGCTGTACAAAAGCACGGTGATTTACCAGTGCCATTGCATATTCGCAATGCGCCAACCAACCTGATGAAAAATCTAAATTATGGTAAAGACTATGCCTATGCCCATAACTACGAAAACAATTTTTCGCCGCAGGAATATCTACCCAAAGAAATTACTGGCACAACATTTTACAACCCCGGTAACAATGCAAGAGAAGATGAGATACGTAAAAATTTAAAAACATGGTGGAAAGATAAATATGGATACTAAAACTGGCGCAGTAAAATATTACAAAAGATTTAAAAGTTCATGAATTAATTTAGATATAAAATAAAATGTTTAGCTATGCTTATTCGTAACACTGTGCTTATCGCATTCAGTATTGTAATGTTGTTTTCCTGCTCAAAACAGACTGTTGATAACAATAATAATGGCGGAGGAGCACCGGCATCTACTATCTTAAATATTGCTTATGGTACAGATGCGCAACAACAAATGGATGTCTATCTCCCGGCTGGTAGAAGCACAGCAAGTACCAGGGTTATAATAATGATTCATGGCGGTGCATGGTCTCAAGGATTGGGTACAAGGGCGGATGTAGGAGTATATGTTGATACACTCAAAAAAAGGTTTCCGGATTATGCAATTTTTAATATCGATTACCGGCTGTTTTCATTACCCAATAAAAATACCTTTCCAACTCAGGAACTTGATGTTAAATCTGCGGTAGAATTTATTTACAATAAAAGAGGTGAGTATTTAGCCAGTGATAAATTTGTATTAGTTGGAGTTAGTGCCGGTGCACATTTAAGTTTGTTGCAGGCTTATAAATATTTAACTCCGGTAAAAATAAAAGCTGTAGTTGATTTTTTTGGACCAACTGACCTAAACGATTTATATACTAATCCCGGGGTAATTCCGCCTTCAAACATTACGGCCATTATGAATGGAACACCAACAACCAATCCTACGCTGTACCAACAAAGCAGCCCAATTAATTTCGTAAAATCTACAGCTGCATGTCCAACAATTATTTTACAAGGAAGTGCAGATCCACTGGTAAATGCTGGGCGTCAATCGGGTGCTTTAAATGATAAATTACAAATTGCCGGTGTTCCAAGAGAATATGCATTGTACAATGGAAAGGGTCATGGCGATGATTGGGATAGTGCTACTTTTTTTGATGCGTTTAACAGAATTGAAGCATTTTTAAGATTATATAACCCATAGTTTTTAGCGTAAATAATACAACGAGCCTATCCCACATTTAAAGCTGCTTATAGGATGCAAAATAAAAGTTCAACAGGGATGCAACAGTACACGAGTGATTATTTTTTTAATTTTTTCAAATTAAAACAAATAGGAGCATCCCATTTGTTATTAGCTTTCTATAAAGTTTTTTGGCCAGCTTCAAAAAATAATCAACTTTATTTTAAATGCATTTTAGCTTTTTTATTCGTGTTACTTTTTAATGTCGATTTAATCAACGCCCAACCGGTTGACTCTGCATATTCAAAAGACACAAGAGCAGATAACAAGGCAAGGCTGTACCGAAACATTCTGAATAATGCAATTAACAAAAATTTGTCGTTGCCTTTAAATGATAGTTCCGAGGAAAACTGGATGGATGCTTTTTGGGGGATGGAATTAATCCGCTACAAATCACCATGGGCTGATAGTCGCATCTATACAGCATTTGATAGTATCGATAAAAGAAGCATTCCATTTAAAAGAGCCTTGCTGGAATTGGTGTATACCAATTACCCTTTTGAATTTATAAAGGAAGTAACGCAATTAATGTACAAAGCGGAAAATGATAAAATCTTCGCTATGTGTGCCGAATATCTTTTGAAAGCAAAGCCGGAATTAAAAAGTACTGTTGCAGCGGTTTTATTAAAAAACCTCGCTTTAAATAAGGACGCAGCAGTTTTAAATGAATTGAATTTTAGAATAAATAATGTGGCTGGTAAAACCAGGTTGCCAGATGTTAAAGCTTTATTGCATCATCCTTTTTTTGAAAATGCAACTGTTATATATAGTATTCAAAGAAGTAACAGGAATTATCCCGGATTGGTAATGGTGAGAGATAGCGTTGGCAATTTCGTAAAAGATGTTTATGGTAATTTTTTTTCGGTACCACAGTTGGCAAGGAGTATTACCAATCTTCCCGGTTATTTAACTAATGGCAATACACCGCAGGGGATTTTCAGGATGTTTGGAATAAATGTTAGCAAAAGTAATTTTATTGGTCCTACTCCTAACATTCAACTTACCATGCCTTACGAAACCAGCCTGCAACATTTTATGAACGATTCCTCTATTACAGATACCAGCTGGACCACTACCTGGTATAAAAAATTATTACCCGAAAGTTGGAAAAATTATTATCCGATTTATGGATCGTTTTACGCCGGTAAAGCTGGCCGAACTGAAATTATTTCGCATGGCACAACGATTAATCCCGACTATTACAGAGGCCAGCCGTACTATCCACTAACACCATCCTTAGGTTGTTTATGTACCAAAGAAACTTGGGATGAGGCAGATGGCAGAAGAATTATAAGTGATCAGCAAAAACTGCTATCTGCTTTATCAAAAGCTGGTGGCGCAAATGGGTATTTAATTGTGATTGAGCTGAATGACGAGCAAAGGCCTGTTGAGATAAATGATGTTCTGGCGCTTTTGAATAACTGATTATTTGATGCTTCGGACTACTAGGTTTAGGCTGAATATCGGGCCAGGCATTTGTGGATTGTAATTTGTAAATGCCCACTGGAGTTGAGAAGCTACGTTAGTTGGCTAGCGTATAAATTACACTGTCGCAGGGTCCTTAAATAATTTGTTTGGGATAAGTGATTGGGTCGAAATAAGCAATAAAAAAGTGGTCTTGTTTTACCGCTTCTTTATTGCTGTATTATAGTTAGTGAGGGAAGCTCCCTATTAAAATCCAAAAAGAAATCTAGGGTTCAATATTTTAGGAATCAACGTTCTAATCAGCGTATTTTTTTGTGTAATCATTTCATTTGATTTTTCTCTGTTACCAATTATTTTGTATCCAAGAGATGGGACGGTAACTGTAATACCTTGATGAGTGACACTCAAAACATTGTTTTTAAAATTTGTAATGTTCTCTTCGGTCAGGCTTATTTTATCATTAATACAAACCTTTATTTTTTCTAACCTTATATTCAAATAATTTTCAGCCATCATTTTTATGGCATTAATTTCTTCCTGCTTAATAATGATTGGTTTTGTTAGCCAATAAACCATGTTAACAAAAGATGGAGCTTTCTTAACTATCTGCATCTCCGTTTCATTAACTGATATAAAAACAAAAGAGGTAAATAACGGTTGACTTTCTATAATGTTTTTACTTCCTTGCTTTCTTGCAACTTTAACGAAAGGGCAAAAGTTTTGAATTCTTTTTCTTGTTAAATATTCTACTACATTTTCTTCTTGTTTTTGTTTTGTGCTGATGATTAGCCAATTGCGTTCCATTTTAGTTTTTTTAGCGGGGTTATTACGAATTAAGTTTCAACTGCTTCCAGCAATTTTCATCTTGTTTTTGATGTTATTTAAACATCCTGATCTATTCCTTGCTGAGTGTAGTTACACCTTGTTAGCCACCGGAATGCCAAAAAATAACATATTGATAAACAGTCAGTTACATTTATTTTTGTTTTGGAAAATTCCTTTTTTTGGAATTAACTTCTAATAATGGAAAGATAATGGGCAAATGGATAATTTTTGGAATGGCAATGTGGGCTAGCCCCTATTTATGAATGGAATAGATAAGTACGAATTTCTAAGGTTAAAGCAACTTTATTTTCTTAATCACATACATAAAATGAAATGTTAACCGTTTTAGGTAGATATTTTATTTTTTAAGGAATCACATTGTAAAACAAAGTTGTTGCCCTTAGTAAAATGCAGGTTTATTTAATTGCATTCATTAATGTTTCAATTAAAAAAACGACATAGCAAGCATCTGTGTTTATACTAGCCCGTTTTATTCCATACCCCATTCTGCCCTACAGTAATATTAAATTATTGTAGGGCCTTTTTTTGTATTCATTTTTTTGGGGTATATAGACTCTATTTCGGTGTATCCCGGAAGACTCCGGTTCGACCCAAGCACCTGGTTAAAATACATTTAACCCTATTATTCATTAGTTTATAATAAATCTTACCAGATTTCGTTAGCAATACAACCTACTTGGTTAAAATATTACATTTTATCATTTCGGCTTAATCCAACTAAACTATGAATCCTCTAAAACAACCCCAAGCTACCGCTTTAAAACTCCTGCCGGGAAGGCACTTAATCAAAACATTAGTAACATTAACGTTAATACTGTTTTTCAGCTTAATTATTAATTCAGTTCAGGCGCAGATAAATGCTGTGCAGAACGGTTCCTGGAATGACCCCACTACCTGGGATGTCGGCGTGCCAACAGCATCTGATAATGTTAAAATTGGCGGCAATTTAATTGTAACCATTGATGCTGCGGGTGCTACCTGCCTTGCGCTACAAATTGGCGACATCGATGCCAATGGTTTGCCAGGAGGAATAAAATTTTCTGGTAGTACTGGTTACTTAACAGTTTTAGGTACCATTACAATGGGCAATTTCGATTTTCTAAGTACCGGAACGATTGATATGGGTGGCGTTGGAGTTACAGGTACACTTGAATGCGGATCCATTGTGGATAGTGACCCTATCGGCTTTAGCGGTATTTATATAAACAATAGTTTATACGGAACCTTTATTTTTAATCAAACATCTACTTTACCAAGTGCATTAAATGCCTTTAATAACTTAACAGTAAAAAGCGGCGTATTAACCGAAGGTGGCAGCAACCTGGCAATTGAAGGAAACCTTACCATTAAAGATGGTGCAACACTTGCTTTGGGAGCTCGGTCTGCCCAAAGAAATAGCATTGGAGGTATATTAACCTTGGAGAACAATGGTACTTTAAAAATTGCAGGTACAGGTACAATCCCTGCCAACTACACCACGCATTTTTTTGGGGCAACCAGTACAGTGGAATATTATGGAACTGATCAAACAGTTACCTCCCTTAATTCTTCTCAGAATTATGGTAATTTAATTATATCCGGTTCTGGTATTAAAACTGTCAATAACAATATTGGTATTGCTGGTAATCTGGCAGTAAATGCCGGAGTTTTTGGTGTTAGTACTTTTACTGCTGACAGGGTGTCTGCTGGTGGTTCTTTAACAGTGGCAAACGGTGCCACACTGCGTATTCAAGGCGCAGGTACTTTGCCGGCCAACTTTTCTACACATTCCATAGGTGCAACCAGTACAATTGAATACAGTGGAACATCTGCCCAAAATGTTATTGTTCTTAATTCGGCACAGGATTATGGAAACCTCAATGTAATGAACCAGGCAAAAACATTGACGGGTAATATCCGGGTTAGAGGTACGCTAACCTTTGGTGGCAGCTCTACCAATAGGTTGGTAATAGGCAATAACACCCTTACATTGGACGGTGCAATAGGCGGAACTTCTGTTTCCGCAGGAAGAAACTTTACCGGCTCTGCTTCCAGTAATCTTGTTTTAAATGGTGCTATTAATAGAACGCTATTTTCCAACACTACAACAGCGGGCACAACTAATGCTTTAAATAATTTAACAATTAATCACAATGGCAATATAGCAACCCTTGGTAATAATTTGAATGTAAATAATAACATCACTTTTACAGCTGGTAAATTAGCTATTTCAACTGCAACACTTACTTTAAAAGGTGGCATTACCAACACAGTTACAGGTGGAATTAGTGGAAGCAGTACGAGTAATTTAAATTTTTAATGGCACTGCTAGTCCAACACTTTCTATGGATCAAACCACAGCAGGCACCACCAATGTATTGAGTACTTTACAAATCAATAGCAGCGGTCAGGTGATAACCATGGCTAATGATTTGATCATGAATAGCACTGCTACATTTACAGCAGGCAAGCTAGCAATTAATGGTAAAATACTTACATTAAAAGGCGCAGTAACAAACACTGTATCGGAAGGTCTTAGAAGCAGTAGTACCAGCAATTTGATAATAAATGGTGCGGTAAGCCCTACTTTATCATTTGATCAAACTACGCCGGGTAGTACCAATGCTATAAATAACTTAACCATTAACAGTAGCAGCCAAACAATTACTTTATCAAACCCATTGCGGCTTTTGGGCGTTCATACGCCAACAGCGGGAGTATTGGCCACCGGAGGTAACTATACAATCGCTTCCACAGCCTCCAATACCGCAAATATTGCAGCAGGTTCTACAACTGGCGGGTACATTACAGGTAGTGTGACAGTGGAAAGATATATCCCTCAAAATACCAACCGTGCCTGGCGTTTGCTGACGGCTCCAACCAATGGACAAACCATCAAGCAATCCTGGCAAGAGGGGCAGACTGCAGGGGTAAATGGCCTAAACGGTTATGGTACCAATATTACCAGTAGTTCAGCTTCATGGGATGCTGATGGTTTTGATTTTAAAACAACTAGTAGCTCTTTGTTAACATACGACCAGGCCAGCAATACATTACCAGGTGTTGCAAATACAAGTGCAGCAGTTAATGCAGCGCCGGGCTATTTTATGTATATCCGTGGTAACAGAAGTATTACTCCATCTTCCAGTATAAATGCAGGCGCAGCAACCACACTACGTACAGTTGGAACGCTTAATTTAGGTGACCAGTCAGCCATTTCAATACCAGCCGGCAAATCAACTTTAATAGGTAATCCATATGCCTGCGCATTGGATATGAGAAGTATTGTTTTGGCAGGAGGGTGTACAGGTGGTTCTTTTAATGTGTGGGACCCTAAATTACTAGGTTCGTACAACTTGGGAGCCTACCAAACATTATCATCTGATGGTACTGATTTTATAGTAGTACCAGGTGGCGGTAGTTTTGGCCCATCTGGTTCTATAAATAATTTTATCGAATCCGGGGCTGCATTTTTTACACGAGCGGTTGCGTCAGCAGGTACGGTAACTATAAGCGAATCCAGCAAAGGTACTGGCAGCAGAATGGTTTTCAGGTCATCGGGTGCTTCATCTAAAGAAACCTTTATTACAAACCTTTATGCAAAAAATGGCAACGCCTTTACTATGGCCGATGGAAATATGATAGTTTTTGATGCTGGCAATAATGATGCTGTTGATGGATTTGATGCTATTAAACGAACCAATTTTGGCGAAAACTTCAGCATTTTAAAAAATGGAACAAACTTGGTTATAGAAAAAAGAACGCCCATTACTGCTGCTGATACAATTTTTTTCAGAATGTATTACATGAAAAAACTTGACTACAGATTGCAACTGGTGGCAGCTAACCTGCAACTACCAAACATGGCAGCATTTTTAGAAGATTCCTATCTTTCTACCAGCAAAGCAATTAATTTAAGCGACACAACCTACCATGATTTTACCATAGATGCAAATGTTGGCTCGATAGTAAAGGACAGGTTTCGGATAGTATTCAGACCAATAAATGTATTACCCGTTTCCTTTACAAGCGTTAAAGCAACCGTGCAAAATAAACAAATAGCAGTTGAATGGAGAGTAGAAAACCAAATCAATATACGTGAATACCAAGTGGAGAAATCTGCTGATGACCGCAATTTCATAAAAGTAGCAACAGAAGCTTTAACAGGCATAAATGCACAAACTGTTTCTTATGGCTGGGTTGATGTTAACCCTGCAATTGCAGTTAATTATTACAGAATTAAAAGTGTGGATGCAGACGGAACATTCAAATACTCAAATGTTGTGAAAGCTTCAATCGGAAAAATAAACGCAACAATTTTGGTTATTCCGAATATAATTACCGGAAATACAATGAACCTGCAGTTTACAGATCAGGTAAAAGGGAAGTATAGAGTGAGAATGTTGAACAATACAGGCCAGCTTGTTTATAGTTCACAGAAGGCACATGATGGTGGAAACGATGTACAAAGCTTTAACCTGCCATCCTCGATTCCAACAGGTGCATACCAGGTAGAAATAGTAGGACCAGACCATACCACGCAAATAGAAAAGATACTGATACAGCGAAATAATTAAACATCTGTTACCAGAAAATATTAACCAACACAATAAATAAACCTAATACCACTAAATGCGCCCTTAAAAAGGCGCATTTAGTGGTATATAAAAAAAAGTGTCAAGATAATTCTGTTTATCTATTTTTAATTTAAATTTATTATTGTTAAACAATTCACTATTTTGTAAACGATTAACAAATTTATAAACCTAAACCTTTTTATTATGAATATTAAAAAAATGCTAATTGCAGGTATGGTTGGCGGAGTTTTATTCTTTTTACTCGGTTGGCTTGTTTATGGAATTCTTTTAAAAGATTACTTCTTAAAAAACACCGGTGCAGCAGGCAATTTGGGTCGTGCGGACATACTAATGCTGACTGTGCTATTAGGGAGCCTGTTACAAGGGTATACATATTCCTACGTTTTTACCCGGGCAAATGTGGCGTCATTAAAAGACGGAATGATAACGGGGGGTATTCTTGGGTTCTTGATTATCAGTGCATTTGATTGTATGATGTATGGAACAACGCTGATTTTAAGTAAGCATAGCCTTGTAGGCGATATAGCAGCGTCGACTGCTATTGCAATAATTGTCGGTGCCGTTATGGGTTTGGTATTGGATAAAATGAAAAAATAAATATTGCATTTATAAATTTACGCTTGCTTGTTCCATTAATGAGGGCTTCCTTAATAGGGGAGCCTTTTTTTTATTATTTTCCACAGCTGCAAATTCAATTGCTATCTAAAACTGAGAAGAATTTTTCTGAAAATAATTTGGCATTCTTTGCAATAATCTTAGCAAAATTTCAACGAAGCATCGTATTCGCTAGATGTATAGAATGAATAATGTATCTTTACCGAAATAAATAAAATATTTACAACAGGTGAATAAATTGTTTTTTTAGTGAGATTGTTCTTTCTATAATTATTTTCGCCATGCAAACATGCATGGCTTTGCTATTATTTTTCAGCAGACAATTAAAAATAATGGGATTAGAATTTTATTTATAGATATACCATCGGATAATAATAACTATTTTATGAGTGAAACACAAACGCAACAAATGAAAAACCTTATGCAGGAAAAATGGAACAAGCGTCCATTAATTATTAGTGGCCCTTGTAGTGCAGAAACGGAAGAACAAATGCTGGAAACAGCTACAAGGCTGGCTAAAACCGGAAAAATAGATATGCTTCGTGCAGGTATTTGGAAACCCAGAACAAAGCCCGGTTTGTTTGAAGGAATTGGCACAAAAGGTTTACCCTGGTTGTTACAGGCAAAAAAAATTACAGGACTGCCAACCACAGTAGAAGTGGCAACAGCCAAGCATGTGGAAGATGCACTGAGTTTTGATGTGGACATGCTTTGGATAGGTGCCCGAACTACCGTTAATCCATTTAGTGTGCAGGAAGTAGCTGATGCATTGCGTGGTGTTGATATTCCTGTTTTAATAAAAAACCCTATTAATCCCGACTTGGAACTTTGGACTGGCGCTATTGAGCGTATTCAAAAAGCGGGGATTAAACAAGTAGGTATGATTCATCGGGGATTTAGCAATTATGGTAATACTGAATACCGCAATGCGCCTATGTGGCATTTACCGATTGAAATGAAACGCCGGTTTCCAGAAATGATACTTATCTGCGATCCTTCCCATATTTGTGGCAACCGGCACATGTTACAATCAGTAGCCCAAAAAAGTATCGATTTGGATTTTGATGGGATAATGATTGAAAGTCACGTGGATCCGGACAATGCCTGGAGCGATGCCAAACAACAAGTAACGCCTGAACGCCTGGCCGAATTACTGGATGGCCTTATCTGGAGGAGTGAAACATCCGATAAACAGGAATTTATAACTGCCTTAGCAACACTAAGAGAGCAAATTAATCATGTAGATGATGAGTTACTTTCTTTAATTGGGCAGCGTATGAAAATTGCAGATAAAATAGGGGAGTACAAGAGGGAAAATAATATTACCATTTTGCAAACAAATCGCTGGAATGACATCCTGGAAAAAGCATATAAAAAAGGTGAAAAATTAGGCCTTAGCCAGGAATTTATTACCAAATATTTTGATGCAGTGCATCTGGAAAGCATCAATCACCAGAACAAAGTGATGAATAGTTAAATGGTTACCCATCTGGCGAAAGTGCACAAAGGGAGTTAGCGGTAGTTATTAATATTTGAAGTGAACTTATTTATTTAAAGCGTGTCATTAAAAGCAATATCACATACATTTTCAGAGAAAACCGTTCATTATTATTTTGATGCTGCATTTGCTGATTTAGAAACAATCGTTTCAAAAGACAGAACAATACTCATAACGGATGAAAATGTATATGCAGCACTTCCAGCCATTTTTGCCGGCTGGAAAACAATCATAATTAAGGCTGGCGAACAGTTTAAGCAGCAAACTGCGGTTGATCTTATTATTGGTCAATTAATTGATTTGCAAGCAGACAGAAATACATTTATTGTAGGAGTGGGTGGCGGCGTAGTTACTGATATTACAGGTTATGCGGCGAGTGTTTATATGAGAGGGCTAAAATTTGGATTTGTACCCACCACCATTTTGGCAATGGTAGATGCTGCCATTGGTGGTAAAAATGGTGTTGATGTAGGACCATTTAAAAATTTAGTGGGACTAATAAAGCAACCAGATTTTTTAATGTTTGATTACACCCTTTTGCAAACACTTCCTCAGGAACAATGGGTTAATGGATTTGCTGAGATTATTAAACATGCCTGTATTAGGGACGTTGCATTATTTGATTTATTGGAACAGAATGAACTAGCTGCTTTTCAGTCTAATGCAGTATTACTATCTAATTTAATTGAAAGAAATATTCTGATAAAGACCACCATAGTTGTGTCGGATGAATTTGAAAAAGGAGAACGGAAATTGCTCAATTTTGGTCATACCCTTGGGCATGCTATTGAAAATACTTACCAGTTATTACATGGCCATGCTGTAAGTATTGGGATGGTTACAGCGTGCAATATTTCTGAAGAAATAAACCAGTTTGATTCTGCTGAAAAAGCACGGGTGATAAAGCTGATTGCAAAATATCATTTAAGTACAACCTTGGCTATCGACAAGGAGAAAATCTGGAAATTCCTGACCATGGATAAAAAACGGGTGAGTAATGAAATGAGTTTAATACTCCTGGATAAAATTGGCGAAGGGGTGATTTACCCAATACCCATGGTACAATTAGAAAATTTAATTAGTAATTGCCTTCCCATCCCTGCCAAACAAAACGGGACTTTTAACGCATAAAAATTCATAGTTTTTTTATGATAGTGAGCATTACTCCATCAAAAGTTTCAGGAAACATACATGCACCTACATCAAAAAGTTCCATGCAAAGGGCTTGTGCAGCTGCATTGCTAAATGATGGCGAAACTATAATACACAATCCGGGAAAAAGCAACGATGATCTTGCTGCAATAGGAATAATAAAAAATTTAGGTGCTGAAATAACGGAAGATACCAACGGTAGTTTAATTATAAAAGTTAGCAAATCAGCTGGATTTAAGGAATCTTCGTCTTTGGTAGATGCAGCTGAATCCGCATCTCTACATTGCGGCGAAAGCGGATTGGGAATTCGTATGTTTACTCCTTTGGCGGCTTTAAGCAGCAAAGAAATAACCATCAATGGAAGCGGCAGTTTGTTAACACGGCCAATGGATTTTTTTGATGAAATTTTCCCTCAATTAGGAATCAACATTCATTCAAATGCCGGTAAACTTCCTATTAAAATTAAAGGACCGTTGCAGCCGAAGGATATTATTATCGATGGCTCACTCAGTTCGCAATTTTTAACAGGGTTGTTGATGGCTTATGGAAAAGCAGCAACAGCGCCGGCAACCATTACAGTAAAAGATCTTAAGAGTAAACCATACATAGATCTGACCCTGCAGGTGATGAAACAATTTGGATACGATGTAGTAAATAATAATTATGAATCCTTCACCATTTACCCTAAACCCCTAAACCCTAAACTCCTAAACCAACTACACTATACAGTAGAAGGCGATTGGAGTGGCGCTGCCTTTTTATTGGTAGCCGGTGCAATTGGTGGAAATATTGTGGTAACAGGGTTGGATGTTTTTTCAACACAGGCTGATAAGGCTATTCTTAAGGCACTGATGGATTGTGGGTGCACTTTATCTATCGAGGAAAGGCAGCTCGCTATTTCGCTGCCTACCGCAGGCATTCAGGGCTTAAAAGCTTTCCATTTTAATGCAACGGATTGTCCGGATTTGTTTCCGCCCTTGGTTGCATTGGCAGCATATTGCAATGGTACCACAACTATTGAAGGTGTAAATCGTTTAGCACATAAAGAAAGTAACCGTGGTTTAACCTTACAGGAAGAGTTTGGAAAGATGGGCGTAGCTATTACCTTGCAGGACGATTTGATGCTGGTAGCAGGTGGTGGCGCTGTTAATGGCGCTGTTGTTCATTCGCACCACGACCACCGTATTGCAATGGCTTGCGCTGTAGCGGGACTAGCAGCAACCGGTATTACAACTATTGAAGAAGCCGCCGCCATCAATAAATCGTATCCTGCTTTTTTTGAAGATATTAAAAAATTAGGCGCTGCTGTTTTATAGAAAAAAAATATTCAGTTAATAAATAATTAATCAATTGTGAATAGTTTCGGTCGCTTTTTTAAAGTATATATTTTTGGTGAATCTCACGGACATTGTGTGGGCATAAACATTGATGGCTGTCCGGCAGGAATGCCATTATGTGAAGATGATTTTAAAGAGGACATTGAAAGGCGCAAGCCAGGTGCCAAAGGAACTACACCCCGCAAGGAAGATGATATTCCCAAAATAATGAATGGGGTTTTTAATGGCAAAACAACCGGCGCCCCTATCACCATTTTATTTGATAATAATAATACCCGAAGTACCGATTATGAAAAGCAAAGGGCTATACCAAGACCGGGGCATGCAGATTTTGTAGCATCCAAAAAATTTGGTGGTTTTGAAGATTACAGAGGTGGTGGACATTTTAGTGGCAGGCTTACGGTGTGTTTGGTAGCAGCTGGTGTAGTTGCCAAGAAATTATTACCACTTTCATCAATAACTACAAGCAGTACCGTTATTTCAGTAAATGCAACGATTTTAGAAATTGGTGGCAATAGCAATATTGAAGAAGGTTTGCAAAACGCCATTGATGCAAAAGATACCATTGGAGGTATTGTAGAGTGCAGGGTGAGTGGCCTGCCTATTGGTTTGGGTGAGCCATTTTTCGACTCGGCAGAATCGCTGATAAGCCATGCCGTGTTTGCCATACCGGCTGTTAGGGGTATTGAGTTTGGGACTGGTTTTGCTGCCGCCAAAATGTTTGGAGTAGACCATAACGATGCCATTGAAGATGCAACCGGAAAAACATTTACCAATCATGGGGGAGGTATAGTTGGAGGAATTACCAATGGTAATGAACTGGTATTTCGTATTGCCATTAAACCAACTTCTTCTACACCAAAACTGCAACAAACATTGAATGTGGAAACAGGAGAAGTAGAAGATTTTTCAGTAAAAGGTCGTCATGATTTGTGTATTGCCTTACGGGTGCCGGTAGTGTTGGAGGCAGTAACAGCAATGGTTATAGCCGATATGTTGATGCTGGAGCAAAGGATTGGAAGGGTAGTGGGAGGTTAAAATTTTCAATATTATTTTTTATAGTACCTGGTATATACCAGGTTTTTTTGTTAATAACGTTTACTGTATTGATATGATCTAATCTGTGAAAATTAAACTGTTAGTATAGCTGTTTACTCACAGGTACCCTGCGCCAGAATAGGAGCAAGTACACCGCAAAGCCGCCAAGGTAAAGCTACATTCGGGTTCGGTGGCCTCAGCGACGACTCGACCGAAAGTGTGGAATGCCGATGCAATAATAGATTAATCCATTTTATAAATATCTTTCCAAAAACTTAGCAAAACATGAAAGCGAGTAAGTTTGGTTATAAAGGCCACCGGAACTAATACACTGAATTAAATGAAGTTTATTTTTGGACGATCACCCTCAATAAATGGCAACATTTTAAAAGCCAAAGACAATAAAATGATTGTTATAAGAAGCCTGCAATGGCTGGTACAAAATAGCCAGATAAAAATTTAGGGTTAAGTACCAATGCCCAATTATATTCACCTCAAATGCTAGCAATTGAAAATGAATAGCAAGGAGTTTCCTAACAATAGCTTTGAGAAGTTTACTGGTAAAATGTTGGTGAATAAATCGAAACAAACGAAGGATGAAGCCACGCATAACTATGCAATAACAGCTACAGACAGGCAATACAATATTTATTTGAGAGATCCTCTGGAAGTACTCATTATCAACCGGAAAATGGCAGGACGATAGCTTGAATATTTGAACCAAATCCAATTCAACCTCATTGGTTATTATGCAGTAGTCCGGCTAAGTAAAGGTTTTCTTCTGCTGTATTTTATTAACAAAACATAGATGGGTTCGGGTTACTTTCACATTTTCGAAACGTATTCTAACGTATTCTAACGGATTCTGGGGTATATGAGGATAAATTTCACGGAGAAAAAAAGCAAGCGGGAATACCTTTTAAATCTGATTGTGGTGGGAGGTAAAAAAATCAGCAGCAAAATACTGTTTAAGTTTTGGCATGATGAGAATCATTCTGTAGCGGAACTACATCAGTGCTGTTTATTAAATGACAAATGATAAAGGTTTACCTGACCTGTATTTTTAGAGCGAATTTTCATAACGGCATTGGTAATGCATGGGCAACATGTTGAGAAACCTGCCCGGGTAATTATTCACATCAAAGCATCCATAATGTTTTGATGTATTTATTCCAGTTGCATTTCCACATATTCTATACTCATTTGTACTAATGAGCAAACTGCTTCGAACAGCGTTCTTAAAATTTTTTGATATTTTTTCCATTGCAGCGCAAGGCAAACTTCCAGCAATACTGATACTACCGCAACAGGGATATCATTTTCCCAAAGCTAAACAACCTGCTTGTTCTTAAAAGTAAATGCCCCGGTAAGCAGTTAACATATTATAGTGGTACTGATAAATATTTTTTTATAATTGTTTATTTTATTTTTTGCTTAAGCGCTTCTAATTCTAATTGTATTTTTTCAATGAGTTGCATCATGACTTTATTTTTTTCGGTTGCTGCTTCAATTTGCTGTTGCTGTTCCTGTATGGCTTTAATGGCAATCACACTAAAATATTGGTAAGTAATTCCCTTCATCTTATTATCACCTTTTGTTTTTACAAAATCTGGAAATAATTTTTCTACCTCCTGCGCTATAAAACCATAAGAAAGCGGTGCTGCTGTTTGTGCATCTTTATAATGATATGCTTTGGGCTGCAACTGCATTACCGCAGAAAGTACCGGGCCAATTAATTCTATATCTTTTTTTAAACGTAAGTCGGATGAAGTGGATAGTGCCCCATCAATGTTGCTAAACCAGCAACGCCATGCACCATTAAAGGCGAAATCGATATCATCACCATTATCGGTTCCAATATCCCAATGATTGGTATTGGTCAACCTTTCTAATCTAAGTCCGCCGCCATTTACAGGAAAGGCTTCTGTACGCTGTTTGATATGCAGTGCAGCCAAAGCTGTATTGATACCTACGCCCACGTTTCCACCGGAAGGGTTTAGTGCAAGGCTGCCATAAGCAGACCCAGATGCAGCAGTAGACTGGAGGTAACTGTACCCGGCACTTTTTGCTGAAATACCCATTTCTAAATTTGTAAAACCACCCATTGCCCTGTCGGTACCAATTAAAATACTGCCGGCCCCATCTGGATTAACATGTAAAAATGTTTGCGGAGTAGTGGTACCAATCCCCACGTTGACAGTAGAGGTTGCAAAAAAACCTGAGGTTTTTACCGATCCTAATACTAAACAGTTATTACATCCCACGGTGGAATATGAACCAATGGCTGTGGCATTGTATAAATTTTCAACAGCAACATCTGCATTATAACCTATTGCGGTGTTATTAATACCAGTTGTGTTTAAGTTAAGTGCCAAGGCCCCCACACCTGTATTTTGATTTCCGGTTGTATTTAGCTTCAGTGCGTTATATCCATTGGCCATGTTGTAATTCCCCTCTGTATTGCTATACAGCGCACGGTCTCCTGTAGCTGAGTTTTGAACCCCAGTAGTATTGGAGGCAAGAGAAAGATTGCCCATTGCAGTGTTGTTACTTCCAGTGGTATTGTACCCCAATGCGTAACTGCCTTGAGCTGTATTTCTACTCCCTGAAGTGTTGTTGTAAAGCGACTGGTAGCCGGAAGCTGTATTGTAATTGCCGTCCTCATTACTGTACAATGATACATATCCATTGGCTGTATTAAATTGCCCGGTTGTATTGCTGTAAAGTGATTGATAACCGTATGCTGCATTGTAATCACCGCTATTATTAAGGCGCATTGCCTGGTAGCCAACCGCCGTATTGTTAGTGCCAATAGAGTTAAATAAAAGTGCATCAAATCCTAAGGCAGTATTATTACTCCCGGTTAAATTACTCAGCAACGCAGCAGCACCAATAGCAACATTATAATTCCCGGAAGTATTTTCTTGCAACGCCTCGGCGCCAGTGGCAGTATTAAATTTGCCGCTGGTATCTGAATAAAGTGATCTATCGCCTATAGCAGTATTACTTCTACCGGTTGTATTATTGTAAAGAGCAGTAGCACCAATAGCTGTATTCGATCCGCCTGAAATATTGGAATACAATGACCTGTCACCAACTGCAGTATTGAAGCTGCCTGTTTTATTTTTAACCATGGTAAAATACCCAAAAGATGCATTATTAAATCCTGTGGTATTGGCAAATAAAGATTGAAAGCCAACTGCTGTATTTGCACTGCCGGTTATATTGGCAAATAATGCTTTTGAGCCAATGGCTGTATTGAACGAAGCCTGCCCTGCAAGGGTACCGTTACCGTTGTTAAACAGTGCAGAATCACCAATGGCAACTAAATTAGAGGCGGTAAGGTTTAACTGTAATGCACTAACACCAACTGCAACATTGCCGCTGCCGGAACTGTTAAAAAACAATGCATTTTTGCCGTTTGCAATATTGTTGCTTCCGGTGGTATTATTTACCAATGCAAATATGCCAATGGCCGCATTACTTTTTCCGGTGGTATTATTTGATAGTGCATTGCCTCCAAAGGCTGCATTATCTGATCCTGTATTATCTTTGCCCGCATTCAATCCAAAAAAAGTTTGTCCGCTTGTTTCCATGCCGCCAGCAGGAAAATTATTGATCCTGAAACGAACTGGTTTGTTATCGGTTGTGCCAATAAAATTTGTAGTAAGGTCAGTACCTGAATTGCCGGATAATTGCCAACCATCTGCATTACTGCCAGCAGTACCTGATGAAATATTAATCCAGTTGCTGCCATTCCAAAAATAAAACCCCGGCGTTACCGCTGATAATCCAGTTCCTGCAAGTGCAGTATTGTACACTAGCAACGATACTACTGGTGATGAAATGGTAACAACATCATTTGTTCCCATTAATGCAACCCTGGGAACCAACAGCCCTTTATTGGAAGACTTAACTTCCAATGCAGCACTTGCATTAGGCGTGGTGGTGCCGATGCCAACGTTTTGGGCAACAATACTGCCAGCAAAAAAAATTGCAAGTGTTAAAAATTGTATTTTTTTCATCATTTTATTTTTAAGTGTTATCGTTTTACTATAATAAAGCATCTATCTCAATTAGTATCTGCAGAAGCTTTCCCTTTTGCACATCATCTCCAAAATGCTTGATGGCATGCAGTACTATCAGATTTTTTTCTCCAGTTGGCATTGTTTTATTTTTATTGAGGTGGTTGGGGATAAAAACAAACTGCAGCCATTGGGCAAAATCATTTTCGACAATTTTAGTGGTTTCGCTGTACCAATGCACCCATGCAGGTGTGTTCTTTTGCCACAGCCCCGCTACCTTCAGTTCCTCTTCCAGTTCTTTTGTTTTGGCAGCAATTGTATCCTGTATATCAGCCACTATTTTTAATTTTTAGATAAATGTAGGCTGCTGTTTTTCTGCAGCCAGGCTGTAATTAGGCAATGTTACAAACGGTTTAGGATAAGTGCTGCCGGGCTATCAAAAGGAAAAGAAGAAAGAATGAGTTAGGCAACGGGCTTTGCCAATGAGGTAATGAACGTTAACAGGAAGTTTAATTGCCTACTTTTAACGCTCAAACTTTTCTATCGCCTGTAAAAAGCATATTTGTATATCCATATTTCTCTTTGCAGGGTTGGCATATTGCCATGCACAAAACAGCAATTATATATTTCGCCATATCACAACAATTGATGGTTTAATAAACAACAGTGTGCTTGTAATGTGCCACGATCATGATGGCTTTTTATGGATAGGATCACAAACAGGCATGCAGCGCTATGACGGCACCAGGTTCAAAAACTATTTTGCCGATGTGAGGGATACTGCGGCTTTGCAAAGCGACTGGGTAACTGCAATTTTTGAGGACAGCAAAAACCGGCTGTGGATTGGCAACAATGACGGCACTGTTTATACTTTGAACAGGGCAACTGGAAAATTTTATAACTATACCCTGCATGCGGCAGTTGCAAACAGAATGAACGGCATTTGGTCTTTTGCAGAAGATAAAATAGGCGGAATATGGATTGCAGGACATGACGGCATTTATAAACTGAATGAGGCCGTTAGCCAGTTTGAAAAAATGAATGACCATATCGGGCTGGAAAAAAATGAAAGCACGGGGGTTATAATTTTTGATGCAGCTAATAATTTATGGCTAAATACTTATAATGGAGTAAAGCTTTACAATCAGGAGAAAAAAAAACTATACAGCAAAGCTTATAATCCCAACCATAACTCCCTGTTCGACTTAAAAAATATGGGAGGCTTGAGCCTGTTATCCCAAAATGACTTCTGGTTTACAGGCCCCGGAATTTTTTACAAGTATAATCTGCTGACAAAAAAAATAAAAGCCTTTACTGTTGACAAACCTGCTGCTAAAAAAATGCGAGCCGGGGTGCAAAAAGAAAACATTGGCAGCCTGTATTTACTGCAAAACGGCAAAGTAATGATTGCTTTGGCAGGAAGAGGTATAGCTATTTATAATCCAGCCAATGACGGCATTAGCATAATTGAATCTGATAACACAAAAACAAACAGCTATCATGCAAATGAAGACCGTTCTTACCTGAGTATGCTACAGGATAGAGAAAAAAATATACTGGTTGGCTCTGATGCAGGCATAAACATTTACAATCCTGATAAAGATTTTTTTAAGGTACACAAAAGGAATAATGCTGCAAGAGATTTTTTTCCAAAACAAGATGCGAATGATTTTCTGGAACTGCCGGATGGCAACATACTTATCGGTTATTATTTTGTAAATGGCGGCATTGTAAAGGCTGACGGCAATTTTCATTTCATTAAACAGTACCTGTATCATAATAATGGCAATAAATTAAATGGGAGCAACCAGGTGTGGAATTTATTCAGAGATAAAACTGGAACAGTTTGGGCACCCAACCAGCGTAATAATATTTTGAAGCTTAATCTTCAGACGGAAAGCATAACAGAAGAAAAAGACAGTTTTTTAAATACACCGGTCATCAGCATAAAGCAGGACAACGAAGGTACTATATGGATGGGGCTGTGGAGAAAAGGGCTTGCCAAAAGAAATGCAGCAACTCACAAATATACTTTTTATACCGATTTTTTATACTCAACTCCATCTGATATAAAAAGGGGGCAATGCCTTTTGCCGGAGGGTGACAGCATATGGATTGGCACCATGCAAAACGGACTGCAGGTGTTTGATAAAAAGAAAGAGAAATTTACGGCTGCTTTTGTTACAGATATAAAAAATAAAAACTCCATCAGTAGCAATTGTGTTACAGATATTTTACGTTACAGCAAAGACACATTGATAGTGGCAACGCTGATGGGTGTAAATATTTTTGATGAAAAAACTAAAATCTTTACAGCTATCACCACCAAGGAAGGGCTGCCAAATAATTTGGTGAATGCCATAATAAAAGACGGACTTGGCAATGTGTGGGTGGCATGTTTCTATGATGGCTTTTGTAAAATAAACATGCATGATCTTTCAATCAACAGCTATGGCATCAGCGATGGTCTTACAGACAATATTTTCACCAGCAAATTTTACAAGCTGAAAAACGGCAATATATTAATGGGAGGGGCAAAAAGTTTTTTTTCATTTAACCCGGCTTCCTTCAAAAGCGCTGTAGCACCAGCGAATGTAAGAATCACTGACATCCATGTTTTTGAAAATGAAGTGGCGGTTGATTCCTTATTGCAGCAGCAATTGCCCCTGCAGCTTTCTTATAAAGAGAATTCTATCCGCATACAATTTGCTTGCCTTGATTACTGGAACCCAAAAGGCATCAAATATTTTTACCGATTAAATGGAATAGATAAAAATTGGATTCTGGCGGATAGAAATCAAGCGGCTGTGTACAACCAGCTTGCACATGGAGAATATCTCTTTGAAGTGAAGTGTGCAAACAGGGATGGTGTTTACAGCTGCAATATCACGGCACTAAAAATAAAAATAAGCCCGCCATTCTGGAAAAAATGGTGGTTTACCATGCTGGCAGGACTTGCAATTTTTTCACTTTCACTGATGGTAATAAGATGGCGTGAAAAAAATATCAGGGCGGTTGCTGCTGAAAAAATAAAAGTGCAGCAGTCGCAAATTGAAATGTACAGCATGAATGATCAGCTTTCCAAAGCAAAGCTGGAAGCGCTGCGGAGCCAGATGAATCCACATTTTATTTTTAATAGCCTTAATGCGATACAGGAATGCATTCTTACCAACAAAATTGATGAAGCCTATAAATACCTTTCCAAGTTTTCTAAACTGCAGCGGATGGTATTGAACAATTCGCAAAAGGAATTGATATCATTGAGCGATGAAATAGAAATGCTGCAATTGTATCTTTCATTGGAGTCGCTCCGGTTCAGCGATTCGTTCAGTTACAGCATTGATGCAACTGGTATAGCTGATGTAAACGAAATAATGCTGCCATCGCTGATAACACAGCCACTGGTGGAAAATGCAATATGGCATGGCCTCCGCAACAAGGAAGGCGAAAAAAAACTAAGCATCGTTTATAAAGAAAGCAATGGCCTGTTTTTTATAACCATTGATGATAACGGTATTGGAAGGGAAGAAGCTGCTATGATAAAAAAACAAAAAATCGGCAATAGCCAGTTTGCTTCCAAGGGCACCATCATAGTGCAGCAGCGGCTGCATGTGCTGGCACAGCAACTGAAGGCCGATATACAATTGCAAACAACAGATAAAAAAGATGAACAGGACAATGCAAAAGGAACGATAGTGGTGATTTCTTTTCCATCAAATTTAGAGACGGGCTAAGCAAATTTTTATACAACAGGGCAGTTTTAAAAAAAAATATGGTAAAGATTTTAATTATTGATGATGAAGCTGCGGCAGGCAACATCCTGAAAATACTGATAGAAAAACATATTCCTGTTGCAAAGGAAATTCATTGCTGTGCAGGTGCAGTAGAAGCGCTGGAACTAATGAACAAATTTACGCCTACACTGGTGATGCTCGACATTGAAATGCCTAAGGTGAACGGCTTTGATTTTTTAAATATGGCTGCTGAAAATAATTTCGATGTCATCTTTACTACTGCATATGACCACTATGCCATTAAGGCTATTCGTTTTAGTGCGCTGGACTATTTGCTGAAGCCTGTTGATGTGGTAGACCTTAAAAATGCGGTGAACCGGCACATCATCAAGCAACAGGGCGAAAGCCAGCAGTTGCAGGTATCCAACCTGCTCACCAACTTACAGCAGAAAGATCCAAAAGATTTTAGGCTGGCTCTGTCTACTGGTGGAAGTGTTTTCTTTTTTGCCCCTCATGAAATATTGTATTGCGAAGGAGAGAATAATTACACCCGTTTTGCTTTTACAAACAACAAGCCAATACTTATTTCAAAAACACTAGGTGAGTATGAAGATCTGCTGGCCGAACATGGTTTCATCCGCATACACAAATCGTACCTGGTAAATGTAAAATATGTTTCTACAATTAACAATGAAGGATTAATACAGATGAGTGATGGGAAACTACTTCCTATTTCAAAAAGACGAAAAGTTGCAGTAGTTTATGCGTTAAAACATTGACAGTAAAAATTTTGCAATTATTAGTTTTGAAAGTAGCGATAAGATGTAATGCGTTCCAAATATTGTTTCGATTTTCATGGTGTTATCAATGACGTATTTTATGATTCCGAATACGTTTGCGCTTTCAACTGTTTTAAGTTGACCTGGTATTTTTGTTTTACCTTAATAATGTTGATGTCTCTTTCTACGCCATTGTTACCGGGAGCCATATTAGATTGCAGTAAAAAATATAGGATACTGCTTCCGAGGCCGGTATCCTTACCATAACTGTTCGGAAGATTTAGTGAAGGTTATTAAGGTGTGTTGATAAATTAGTTTATTTAGTGACTTATTTCTAAAGTGTTCGCATTTTTCGGTAAGATATTTTAACTCACACTTTGAAACCAAATGTGGGTAAGTGTTTCAGGCAAAATATTTTTGTTTAACTTTTTCAATTTTGGCTTTTTTGGTTCTGGCTTATCGAGCTTAGGTTTTAAAGTATTAAGTTCTTCGATAATAAAAGGTGGGATGGATTATATCAGCGTCTTCTGTCATTTATTCTTGATGATGAGAAGTCAGAGGGTTTTTTATAGCATCCGGGGGTACATACCGGATTTTTTTGTTAATTATGGTTATTATATTGATTTGATCTAACCTTTAAAAAATTAGCTGTTGGTATAACTGCTTACTCACCGCCACATGCGCCAGGGATAGGAGCAAGTACCCCGTAAAGCCGCCACAATAAAGCTGGTATGCGAAGCTAAACTGTTGGTATGGCGGCTGCGGAGTACTGCGGATAGCCCGGCCGGCGCCATAACAATCCTTTGCTTAAATATTGAACAAAATTGATTGATTAATGTCTTACAATGCAGGTGAATTTAATCAACGTATTTTTGCGTTGAATCAAAAATACCTTTTTAAAAACAGCGGTCTTTTTAATCATCAATCATTCAAAAAATAAATGCCTCGTTGGAGGTTGTGGCTATGAAATTTTTTCCTGAATCGGCACTGCAGCAATTAGAATACGAAAAAGTAAAAACGATACTGGCTGGCTATTGTACCACTGGCTATGCTATACATAAAGCAGAGAATCTACGCATTCATACCAAGCTAAATTTTATTCAAACAGAGTTGCAGCAAACCAATGAGTTTAAACTGCTGCTGCAATCGGGCATGTATTTCCCCAATGATTTTACGGTTAATATTCAAAAAGATTTAAAGCTGCTTTCTATACCAGGAGCAGTGTTGGCGGGTGAGCAGTTTTTATTGTTGCACAAATTGGCTACCAATATCAGTAATATTTTCAGGTGGTTTGATAACGAACGAAGAACGGCCTATGCAGGGTTGACAAAAGTTATTGAAGATAGTTACTACGAAAAAGCAATCATTGAAATGATTGAAGAAATAGTAGATGAAACGGGTAGTGTAAAAGACAAGGCGAGTGAAGAGTTGCTGCGAATAAGGATGTCGCTGTACAAAAAACGGAATGAACTCCGGCGCCTTTTTGACAAGATTGTAGCCAAACTAAACAAGCAAGGTTACCTGGCAGATATTGAGGAAAGTTTTATGAATGGCAGGCGGGTACTGGCTGTTTTTGCTGAGCAAAAGCGCATGATAAAAGGCATTTTGCATGCAGAGAGCGATAGCCGGAAAACCACTTTTATTGAACCCGAAGAAACAACTGAACTAAACAATGATATTTTTTCGCTTGAGAACGAGGAGAGCAAAGAAGTGTACCGGATTTTTAGGGCGCTTACCAGCAAAATGAGTGTGTATGCGCCACTGTTGCAAAACTACCTTGCCATAAATGGCGAGTTTGATTTTATAAAAGCAAAGGCTAAATGGGCAACAGAAATGGGCGGTAATTATCCGCTGGTGCAAGACAGGGCTCACATTAATCTTATACAAGCTTACCACCCACTTTTGTTGCTGTACAATAAACGTGCTGGCAAGCCTACTATACCTGTTACCTTAAAGCTGGACGACAAAAACAGGATACTCGTAATTAGTGGTCCAAATGCCGGTGGCAAAACGGTTACTTTAAAAACACTCGGGCTGCTGCAACTGATGCTGCAAAGCGGCTTATTAGTACCTGTTCATCCTGACAGCGAGATGGGGATTTTTAAGCAAATAATGATTCATATTGGCGATACCCAGAGCCTTGAATTTGAGTTGAGCACTTATTCATCTCACTTAAAAAACATGAAGCATTTTATGGAAAATGCCAATGGGAAAACATTGTTTTTTATTGACGAGCTGGGTAGCGGCAGTGACCCTAATTTGGGCGGTGCTTTTGCGGAAGTGATTATGGAAGAGCTCGCTCATAAACATAGTTTTGGTATTGTTACCACCCATTACCTCAACCTAAAAGTGATGGCCAACAAAGTGCCTGGTATTATAAATGGCGCCATGCAGTTTGATGAAAAAAACTTACTGCCTTTGTATAAATTGATTGTGGGAAAACCCGGTAGCTCCTACACTTTTTCTATTGCTGAACGGATAGGACTTGAAAAAAGATTGATTGAAAAAGCAAGGACGCTGGTTGATGAAGATCATTTTACGCTGGATAAATTACTTAACAGAACCGAACAAGACTTGCAAAAAATTGATGTCGAGAAGAAAGAATTACATCATTTACTAAAAGAAAATGAACGGTTGAAAAAAGAGATGCAGCAGGTGTTGAATAAAGAAAAACATTCGCAGGAAGTGGAACGGATGAAGCTGCAAAATAAAATATCGGAAGAGCAGATTGCTTACCTGAAAGATATGGAGCGTAGGCTGAAAGCGATGGTGATTGAGTGGCGCCGGGCAACGGATAAAGACAAAGTGGTTAAGATGATTCATGCCCTGCTGTTTAACCAGAAAGAAAAAATGGTGACAGAAAAATTTCAGAAAAAACTAAATGAGAAGTTTATTGAAGTTTCCGGCGAAATACAACTGGGTGATAAAGTGAAGATGAAACAAAACCGGCAGGTAGGTATTGTAAAAGAAATAAGGGGTAAAAAAGTAATTGTACAATTGGGCGCAATTCCATTAACCGTAAACATGGAAGACTTAAGCTTAGTAAAAGAAAAAGACATACCCGAAGAGACTGCTTAGTTGCATCCCTGTTTTCGCCTCGTGTCTGTAATACCCATAATTTTCCATACATCGCTTCTCTTGATGAGTGTAAAAACATTTACACCGCAATGGGAGAGTTGATCGTTGAAATAGAAGTTATAAGGTGTCCAGGCTATTGCCATTGTTGCATCAATTTTAATATCGAAACTGGTGAGGCGTTCATCTAATTTTTTGCCCTTAAGCGAAATTACCTGCTTCAGAAAATCATCAATTGCTTCTTTTTCTAAAACCGTCTGCCCATTTTTAGTTTGCATGATAGAATAAAGAAAACAGGAGGAATCCAAAGAATGCCTAATTAGGGAAGTATCATTGGTTCTCATTCCCTCAAAAAAAAGGTTGATTGTTTTTTTAATGCTTTCGTTTCCGTGTTGTGCAATCGTTCTGTTACAAATAAGCACTAATAAAAAAATGGCAAAACTTTTCATTCGATAATTTTTGTTTTGTAAAGATTGTTCATTTTTAACTTATGGTAATAAAATATTTTTAAACGGCAAAATAGGGCTGTAACCCCTTGTGTTACCGGCGTTTGATTCATTCCAATTGATTTCTTTTTTGCTAATGTTGCTGAATCCTATTTTTTATTTGGTAGTTAAACCTCAACACTATTATTTTGCACCCGGAGAGTTGGCAGAGCGGTCGATTGCGGCAGTCTTGAAAACTGTTGACTGTAACAGGTCCTGGGGTTCGAATCCCTAACTCTCCGCTATAAATACGTCAAAATACCACAAAACGCTATAATTTAAAAGATTGTAGCGTTTTTGTATTTGGCAGGTTTATCAAATTATGCCATTTTTCACATTCTTTTGGTGAGCAATTCGGGAGTTCAAAAACTACTAAAATAAACTCCCGAATTTGCCCTGAAACCGACAGTAAACTTCAACTTAATAATCTCCTTTTGCTTTGCCATTGAATTAAAATTTAAAAATGAAAAAACACATCGATTGGTTACCCTCCTTTACCAGGTAACGGCCAACAAACTTCATACATCCGTTTATTGTATTTGCTCAGCTTACGCTACATTCATGGAGGCACATTATTGAGACACTGCCATACACCCCTGTGGCCAATCATTGCAGCCGCTTCATATAATGCCAGGTCTTTTTGCCTGGAATATTTGTAGTAAAAAAATGCCCATCCTCTGGAAATTAAAAGACTATCAAGGCTCATCCCTTTTACATAAATGTTTACCAACCGCCTGCCATACAAATCACTATGATACAACTCCAGTCACACCTCACGTCCGTGTAAAATTGCAGTAACACTATCGCTGGCAGCCCTGCTAAAGCATTGCCCAATCTCCGGAGCATCCACGTTTAATAACCTGACGGTTTTAATTTTTCCGCCATACAAAACTTTGTAAGTGTCACCATCAATAACCTTGATAACGAGGCAATTCGGTTGGCAAAATCCGGTTAAAGTAATTGCCGAAAATGTGAGGAATAAAAGCTTTTCATAACTTTAGCAAGGCTTCTGTTAAAATAAAAATAACGGTTCTGTTTATTTCGAAATTGCAGGAAATAGTACAAAAGCACATGGTGATTTATGGCAAGGATATAGAAACCATCACAGGCCGTAAAGAAAGAACGGCCAGTTAAATGCTGCAATCCATCCGCAAAAAATTACGCTTAGAAAAGTGGGAGTTCATCACCATGCGTGAATTCTGCGAACACACAGGATTGTTAGAAGTAGCCGTAACAAATCGAATGATCAATTAAGCAGATTTTGGCACTTTGATAAAGCGAGCTAAATCCCAATAAAATATAAACGTATAATCAGGGTATTAAAATTTCAAAACCTATAAAAATGATGTGCTTCTATGTTTCATTACCATATACACATCCCTAACTCTCCGCCAACATAATCTATTAAATAAGACCCTTAATGCGTAAATTTAATTCAAAAACACAGTGGCCCGTTATGCGCATGGTAGCCATTCTTTAGTCGGTATAGCCTATAAAAATATCTTGCTTCGGGGAAACTTATAGATTGCCTTAAAGAAGCTATAATGAAGCTTATTTAATCTTAGTACACCGGATCTTTTTCACCATCTTATAAACAGCGCTCTTATGGATTAGCCCATTAAAAATGTTCCATCGGATGCCTGTCATCATATAACAAAGAGGCTGCTTTTTGAGACAGCCTCTTGTTTCTCTTTCCCATTTATTAAGTTGCTTTTAATCCATTTAATTCTTTACAATTTTGGTGCTTAACCTATGATTGGGCTGAACCACTTCTATCAAATACAAGCCACTAACCAGCCCACCAATATGCAGGTTTACCACTTCACGGGTATGCATGGCTAGCAGCGATACATGCACGGTTATTTGTTTTATCATTACTACCCCGCCACGTGCATCTATGATTCGTATAGCTGCTTTGCCGACACCAAAATTGGTGATCACCAGGTTGAATGTACCGCCCGTTGGGTTGGGATATACACTTAGCTCTTCTGATGCACTCAATGTTGCCAACGGCGTTGCGGGGGTAACCATCTTGCTTAGCGGTGTAGCTACTTTCGCAATTGCGATCGGTACCACGCAACCCGTTGTTACCAGCTTCAATACCTTCTTTGCTCCTGCACAACCATTCGTTCCTTTAGCCTGCACATAAATACTGTCATTGGCACCGGCTGTTAAATACCGTACCCTTATTTTAAGGCCGGTACTGCCACTGTCTATCACTGCACCCGCTGGTATCGTCCACGAATAACTTACAGCACCTGTCACTGCAGACACCGTATAAGTGGCGCCTGTAGCAGTACCCACGATACTACAAATCCTGGTAGTACCTGTTAGCGTGCTGGTTGCCGGCAACACCGTAGCGGCCAGGTTAGACAGCTTTTGCGCTTTGGCAATACTGTTGCCGCAGGTGAAACTATAAGCCACATAAATACTATCTCCTGTTCCTGCTGCTGCATTGCTGCTGTATTTAATTCTGATTACTTTCGAGTTTAAGGTGGCAGAGTCCAATATGCCCGTTGAACCCACGAAGCCCACTGGCAGCGACCATTGATATCCGGTGGCTGCTGTTGCAGTTCCACTGGCGGCGGTGAGGGCCGGTGCTGTATACCGGTAAATCCTGGCGCCGCAAACATCACTTACCAATGCCATGGCAATACTGGCCGGGGCTGCCGGTACCGTCAATAAGGTGTTCGTTAATTTGGTGGCTGTTTGTAAACTATAACCACAAGTTGAAGTGTAATTTACTTTAACACTGTCTCCTTTTGCTGCTGCTGCGTTATTGGAATAGGTTACCATTATCGCCTGTGAATTAACAGCACCGGAATCAATCACAGCATTGCTACCCAGGGTGCCGGTAAAGGCCCACTGGTAGCCGGTAGCTGCTCCCTTTGTGGTGGTTGCTGCCGGCAGTGCAGGCGCTGCATACCGATACCTTTTTGCACTGCAGATATTAGTGATGATAGGCGTAATGGTGATGCTGGCCGGAGCCGCTGGCACCGTCAATAAGGTATTTGTTAATTTGGCGGGTGTTGGTAAACTATTACCACAAGCTGAAGTGTAATTTACTTTAACACTGTCTCCTTTTGCTGCTGCTGCGTTATTGGAATAAATTACCATAATTACCTGTGAATTAACAGTACCGGAATCAATCACCGCATTGCTACCCAGGGTGCCGGTAAAGGCCCACTGGTAGCCGGTAGCTGCTCCTTTTGTGGTGGTTGCTGCCGGCAATGCTGGCGCTGCATATCGGTACCTTTTTGCACCGCAGACATTGGTAACAATTGGCGTAATAGTAATGCTGGCAGGAGCCGCTGGTACTGTCAATAAGATGTTCGTTAATTTGGCCGACAGGTTGGCACTCACAGAACAAGCGTTAAAGCCATAAATTTTGATACTATCGGTGGTAAGTGCCGCTGCATTGGACGCATAGATTATCCGTATAATCCTCGAACTGTTTATATCTCCTGAATCGATGGCAACTCCAGACACACCGCCAAGCGATATTGGCAATGTCCATTGATAACCCGTTGCATTGGCTGCTGCCGCTGCTGTGTAACGGTAAACCTTTGCTCCGCATAAATTACTTACCAGTGTTTGGTTAATGCTGGCAGGTACACTAACTGTATCGACAGCAGTCACCGTTAAATTTAAAGTAGCCACCGAATCACAACCCGCTGCATTTACGTCTGGCCAGTTTTTGACACCGCTGGTGGTATATGTAACGCTGTTCCAAACATAGGATCCACAGGTTGTAATATTAGTTACAGAGAAACTGGATTTTTTGATGATTAAATGCAAGGTATCTGCAGATGCACAACCTGAAGTATTGGTATAGCTGAAAGCGTAATCACCACTTTCTGTATAGGTTTGGTTATGCCAGCTAAAGCTTTCACATGCACTTTGTGTTATCGCATTATGCGTACCGCTATTGATAGTTAAATGCAAAGTGTCAACCGACGCACAACCTGATTCATTCTCGTATCCATAAGTGTAAGTATCGCTTTCTGTATAAGTTTGATTATGCCAGCTAAAGCTTTCGCATGCCACTTCTGTTACAGCACCGTGTGTGCCATAGTTAATCGTTAAATGCAACGTGGCTACCGAATCACAACCCACAGCATTTGTTAAAGTAGCGCTATAGGTTCCGGCTGCCGTAAGGCTTTGGCTATTCCAACTGTAAGGCGATGATCCGGAACATAAAGACCGGTCTGTACTACTTGAAGTGAGCACTTTAACCGTAATAGGTATTAAATCGCCTGATATCCTTGCAGGGTTGGATGATACTAGTCTCAGTACATACCCATCCCCAATAATTGCCGATGGTAAAATTGCTGTACAATTTCCCGACTGTATTGATGTATCTGAACCGATGATTGACGGGTTGGCAAAGCTGCCCGATGCATCACTTAATTGCACGGTAAATACGTTGGCCGCATCTACATAGCCTTCAGCTGTAAATGGTACCGTTACTGCACTGCCGGCACAAATACTGGCCTGTGCTATACCTACCCGCAAATCTATCTCGGGTTGTTGCTGGCCCTGCGTAAGTTGTTTATTGTTGGCCGTTAGTTTTGTGGTAAACGTTTCTCCCAAGGTATAACTCAAACTTACACCACCACCAGTGGCCCTGCCACCTGCCGTTGCCGTTACTTTTGGGCTTAATGTTTGCGCAAAGGCGCTACTTGTGAATATAAAAAGCAGTAGGAATAATTTAATATGTGTCATTGTTTGTTTTTTATTGTAAACCAGGTAAAGAATGACGGTTGGTTTATTTTACTTTTCCGTCAAAGCTTTCGTTCAGCGTTATAGGAGTTAATGGTATAATTGCTACCACCCGCTGGGTCGGTTTCAGTTTTAATAAAATAAGGACCCACTGCCCAGTCAATACTTACAAAGGTGCCGGTTGTGGCAGTGCCGGTGCCTATTTGCATACTCACCAAACCATGGGCATTGGTAGTAGCCGTTTGGGTTTCTACAAACACCGCCGTACCGGATGCATTGCCTTGCAATACGCTAATATTAATGCCTACTGTGGTGTTGGTTAACAAAGCATTACTGCTGTTGCGAATGACTGATTGGTAACTCATTTTTTGTGGCGCCTGGGCGCTTGCCTGATGCGCTAAGCATACGCACGCTGTCAGGAACAGACCGGCGAGCAGGGTATACATTGTTGACATACTGTTATTTACTAATTTTTAAAAATTGACCCTGCGGGGTTTTGCATATCATTGGGTCAAAGTGGCAAAAGTGTATTAATCCCTGAGGCACCGCACCGAGAAACCGGATGCCTTATGTTTGTTGATTGTGAGTGCTTCACCATTGGTGTAATCCAGGAAGATGTATTTAGCACTTTCTGGGACATAACTAAATGACCCCGAATCCCAGTAGCTCGGGTAAACTGTCGAACTCCACCAATAGCCGGATATGAAAACGTTGTAGAACGATCCTACCGAGTAACGATAACCGCCCGGAAGACCTGTAAAACCGCTGAGGTTTGTAGCAGCTCTGTTAGGATCATCCCAGTGTGCAAATCCTGTTTCTTTCATATTTCCGCCTGCTATTGAATAGCCACCCAAAAAAGTGGTTAATGTTGTCCATTCAGCATCACTTGGCACATGCCATCCCGTTGGTGCTAATATTTTATTAGGCGTACTAGGGTCGTTATCATGTATTCCTGCTACAGCATACCAATTGTATAATTTGCCATAAGCAGGGCCATTAACTGGGTAGTTGTCGTAATAACACCATGCTCCAGTGGTTAAGTTTTCCCATGCCGTTGGGTCGGTTACTTGGGGTATGGGTGTGCCATCTCTATAAGTTGTTACGTCCAAATTGGTAGTAGTCCATTTTTGTGTGCCTATGGTAACATCAGGAATATAAATCCTAAATACCTTAGGCGCTGAGGTAGCACTTGTGTAATTGCCATTGGCTGCCACAGTAACTGTAACGGTATAAATACCCTCGTTGGTTGGCGGTGCAGCACTCGCAGCATAAACCGTTGGGCTCACCCCAGCATAACTATAGGTATAGCTTGTGCCAGTACCTGTGTTTGTGGCAGTAGTTGGCCCCTGTGCAGTGCCTGTAAAAATGAAATCTTCTGCGTTTGCTGTTACTGTTGGGGTGGCAAGGGCAATACTAAATGCCGTAGGCGCTGAGGTAGCACTTGTAAAATTATCATTGGCTGCCACAGTAACTGTAACGGTATAATTACCTACGTTTTTTGGCCCTATAGCACTCGCAGCATAAATAGTGGGGCTTACCCCTACATAACTAAAGGTATAGCTTGTGCCTGTACCTGTGTTTGTGGCTGTAGTTGGCCCCTGTTCACTTCCTGTGTAACTGTAACTTGTTACGATGGGCGTAACTATGGGAACTATTGGAACTATTGGAGATATAGTGAATACTGTAGGCGCAGAGGAAGCACTGATGAATATGCCACTAGCGGCAACAGTAACCGTAACGGTATAGCTGCCTGGATTGGCAGGGGGTGTGGCACTTGCTGCATATATTGTAGGACTGACTCCCTGATAGATAAACGTATAGCTTGTGCCTGTACCTGTATTAGTAGCTTTCGTTGGACCTTGTGCACTTCCTGTGTAAATGTAGCTTTCTATAATCGGTGTAACCGTTGGGGTTTTTATTTCTGTTATTTCAGCTTGCATTGCAGCTATTTGAGCCTGCATTGCAGCAATGGCATCTGCTTGACCATTTGAAGTAGAACCATCCGCCATTAAATATTGTGAAGACGTACCGTCTGTTTTTACAAAGCTACTAGCAGTGGTAGTCCCAATGAATGTTTTATTACCTCCAATTATTTGCGTTCCTGATGTTACAATACCACCATTAGTTGCATTAGCTGGTGCTAAACTTAATACACCAGATACAATTGAAGCTCCATTTGCGGTTGAAAAGGCACTTACAGTTCCAACATCTGATACAGAACCTGTAGCTCCTGTTAATCCTTGAGGTCCTTGGGGTCCTGTTATTCCGGTTGCACCTTGTGGTCCGGTTGGACCAGATTGAGGACTAACCCAGGTTAAAGTACCTGCACCCGTAGTGCTCAACACTTGGCCGGCGGCTCCATCGGTGTTTGGATAGGTTACCGCCCCTGCAGTATAGGTACCATTGGTGTTCACATTGGTTATACTCGTATTTCCCAATTGTATTTTATTGCTGGCATTTACCTTTGCTCCAAATCCTATAGCCGTAGCATTGGTAAGTGCATTTGTAACTACATCAGCGTTATTACCCAGAGCGGTATTTTGTGCTCCTATGGAATTGGTGTATAAACTACTATCTCCTATGGCGACATTTCCGTTTCCGGTAATATTATTAAAAAGGGCACTAATACCAATGGCAGTATTGAAGTTTCCTGTGGTATTCGATCTAAGGCTTTTAAAACCATTTGCCGTGTTATAGTTGCCGGTGGTATTAAATATAAGGGCATTGTTACCATTTGCCGAGTTGTAATTTCCTGTGGTGTTGTTTGCAAGGGCATTCGTACCATTTGCAGTATTATTGTATCCGTAAGTGTTCTTATAAAGTGCATTCGCACCAATTGCAGAATTATCGCCTCCAGTAATGTTGGAATAAAGCGCATTGTTACCAATTGCTGTGTTTTGCTTACCACTATTAGAATAAAGAGCCATGTAACCAATTGCTGTGGAACTTAGATTATATCCCGATCCAAAATTTCCGGCTTGATAACCTAAAAAAGTGGAGTTATTTGTAATATCGTTACCTATATATGCCGCTGGTTGATTGTTTACTCGTATGCTAAAAGGCACATTATCAGTAGTCCCTATAAAGTGGGCATATTCATCCGTACCTGCATTTCCGTTTTGAGACCAGGTTGTTGAAGCATCACCACTCTTAGCAGCATACAACGCATACGGCACACTCAGCATTTGCATAGTGCCCATGTCGGTATAATTACTGCCACCGGCAATATCTAATTCTACCTGCGTAAACTTATTGCCATTGCCCCAGCTGATGTTTGCAAAAGTGCCAGTTGATGTGGTTCCGCCACCAATGTTTACACTAAATAACCCCAGCGCATCGGTAGTTATTGAATGAGTTTCGGCGTACACCAACGTACCGTTGCTGCTTGAATCATGGACACTAAAACGTAAAGCAATCGCTTGATTTTTAACCAGGTTACCCGCATTATCCCTGGCTACTGCCTGGTAAGGAATGCCCTGTGGCGCCTGGGCGCTTGCCATTTGAAGGGTGGTAAAAACAATAAGTATTACTAACAGGTAAATCCTTTTCATGTGTGCGTTGTTATTTATAAAAGTTGTTGATACAAAAGTTGAATGGTGGCTTGCAATGAAAAAGGCTTTCCACAAGCGCACGAATAATTTTAGTTTTGTTTTTTGATGGAGAAGGGATTTCAAAGGGTTTCGGATAGCAATGATACGTTGCAACATCACTATAAAGTACCGGTTGGTAAACAATGCTGTTTTTGCGACACGGGATGCAAGGAGCCTTGCACGAGATGTAATTTGTGGCTCACGAAATGCAATAGGGGCAATGATTCAATAAAATTTTAAACCTTACCGGGGGGCAAGTTTAAATCATGTAAGATGCTTGAAAACCAGAAATGTCTCTTGCTAATGAAAAAATAAAGGATGCTTTGACTGGGACTTGCGGGCATCAATTCATCACATTCAGTTTTTCCAGCAAGGCATCTTTAAAAGCTCTTTTAAAAGTGAGCTGATGTGTTCCCAAATAAACACTGGTGCCGTCTATTTTGCTGATGTGCCGGATGTTTACGATATACGAGCGCTGTATTTGTACAAAAGTGTCTTCATTCAATTTCTCCAGCAGTTCGGTAGCCGTTATTCTAATGGAAACCACTTTGCCATCTGTAAAATGAATGTTGAAGTTCCTGGCATCATTTTCAAAAAATAGAATATCCGGGATAGCAAATCTTTCAATAAGTGTTCCCACTTTAAAGAATAAGTAGTGCTCTTTCAGGTTTTCATCAGCCGTTTGTTGAAGATTCAGGGCCGTTTCAATAGCGGCATGTAAATCTATCTGGGTAAATGGTTTGATTAAAAAGGCCAGTGGCCGGGATTGCTTGGCACGGTTGATGGTAGCACTATTACCATTGGCAGTAAGAAAAATAAAAGGAATGCCGAAATTATCTTTGATATAATTGGCCAGGTTGATGCCATCTTTTTCTTCATTTAAATTGATATCTATCAACAGCAAATCTGGCCTTTCGGTGTTAACCATCTGAATGGCCTCTTCATAGCAAGATGCAGGCTCAGCAATTTCATATTTCATTTTCCTAAGTGAACGGACAATAAGTTCCGTGGTGATACCCTCATCTTCTACGATTCCAATTTTAATGTTGTTCATGAATTGCTGTTTGAATAAAAAAAATATTAAAAACGATTTTACCTATTCAGGAAAATGGATCACGAACCTGCTCCCTTTGTCAAATTTATAAGTTGCTTTGCCTTTTAATTGTTTAGCCAGTCTTTTTACCAGGCAAAATCCCACGGTGGTAGCTTCATCAAATATCTGTACATTTTGAAGCCCGGGGCCGTTGTCGTGAAACACAAACTGGTACTGGTCTGCATCACCCGAAAACAAATCTATATGAATAATATTATTCCTATCACCAGGCAAATATTTATATGCATTGGTAAGCAACTCATTTAATATTAAACCCAACGTGATGGACTTGTCGAGGTTGAGTTTTTTATCAAAAGCACTAAAGACAAACTCAATGGATGTTGTTTGCGCCGCAAATAACTGGGCCATTTTTGCGGCTAAGTTTTTTGCAATAATCGCAAATTCCAATGTGCCTGTAATTTCATTCCTGGTCAACAGTTCATGAATCATCGCAATGGTGGTTACCCCGCTCTTTCCTTCATCAAATGCAGCCCTTGCTTTTTCATCCTCAATTCCTTCTTTTCTTAATTCTAACAATCCATTAATTACCTGCAGGTTATTTTTAACCCGGTGATGCACTTCTGTAAGCAATATGTTTTTTTCAGCAAGCAGCAGGTCTTTTTCATCCATGGCCTGCGTCAGATTCACGGTGCGCTCCTGCACTTTATTTTCAAGCGCCATGTTAGTACGCTTTAGTCTGCTGATCCTGGCAAAATTGATCAGATAAACGGCGCCCGACACCAACAGGACTGATAATAACCAAAACCAGCTTTGAAGGTAAACGGGCTTCAACACAATAATTGGAATAACAATTTCCTGCTCATTCCATACACCGGATGACAGCTGTGCTTTAATGCGCAACTTTAAATTTCCGTAAGGCAAACCGCTGATCCGTATGCTGTTTTCATTGAGGTAGTTCCAATCGTTGTCCACCCCCTCTATCCGATACGCATACCGATGAGTACGATTTTCAAAATCAAGCAACGAAAAAGCTACCGTTAAAAATCGGTCCCCCACCTGCATGGTCAATTTTTTAGCAGATTGAAATTCATTTAAAGCATCAATCAACCTGTTTTGTTGCTGGGAAAATATAGTAAGATCTACGAGTTGAAAGGATAAGTTTTTGTCTTCCACTTCATTTTTCATGTCTGCCGGATCAAACGCATCAATCCCGTTAAATCCTCCAAAATACATTCGCCCATTCACATCCTTAAAAGATGAAATGCGGTTAAATTCAAGGTTGGCCAAGCCGTTTTTGGATTGGTATGTTTTGGTAGAGAAATCGCTTTTTTTAAATTGTACAAGACCGTTATAACTGCTGATCCATAGATTATTAAAAGTATCTTCTTCAATACGATACAAAATATTATCCGGTAATCCATTTACAACAGTAAATTGTTGGATGTTTGCAGCATCCATCGGATGGGCGGTATTCCAGTTCCACCGGATGAGTCCTTCGCCATTCGTCGCTATCCAGGCTATTCCTGCTTTATCTTCATAGAAATCATATATGCCGCTAAAGGGCAATCGCTTTGCAGGTTGCGGATGCTGGTTCCCATAATAATCATTTATCTCAAAACGATCGTTGATGAAGTAGATACCGTGTTCAGACACGGCAATCAGGCCTTTTTGCTTTGTTTGTACAAACCGGTATACAAATACCGGTGACTCTTGTATATTTTGCAGCAGTTTAACAGGCTTTATTTGATGTGTGTTTTCATTATACAACCTCACACCGGATGATCCCCCTAAAATCAGGAGGCTATCAGAAAGCGAGGCCAGCGACCATATTTCACCAATGCCCGCATCTGCACTTACGGTTTGCACCAAATGGGTAGCGGGATGATAACGTAGTAAATGCGTGTTGGACAAATAAAATAAATCGTTCTTTTTAAGCAAGGCGAATCCGGGCGTTCCTTTTACTTCAGTGGCTGCCTTATTGGTTAGTATCCGAGAATTATTGCTTTCGAACAAGGCATGTACTTGCTGCATACCATTGCTATTCACACCTGCGTAAATACCCCTGGTTGAATATTGAAAATTAACGGTACGCTTATCTGCAAAAAAATGCAGAAATTTATTGGCATGAATCGTAACCTGGTACACCCCCCTGGGAGTGGAAAACCAGGTATTGTTTAACCTGTCACGAAACACACTGTTAATAGAGTTCTCGCCATTGGTATGGATATCAGTAGTGTCACGAATAATTACAAAACTGCTATCCTGCAATACATACCATTGCCTGTATTTGTCTGTAAAATGAAAAGGCTGCTTATCATTCAAAGAAAAAACCGAAGTTGCTTTTTCGGGAATGGAAAGTTCAAATGGTTTTTCGGTCAAGGTCGTTTTCGATCCATGTTGATCAAGGGAATAGAACAGCTTTGTTTTGGTATCAAAATAAACAATTTGACTGCGGGTGTTAATGCCCAACAAATTGGAGTGAATGATGCTCCCTGTTGTTACGGCAAAAACAGTATCAGGAAAAATACAGTTCAACTGATCGCTTCCTTCAATTTGTAAGGCGGCACACCCATTGAAGCTTACTAATGAAGCATTATTGCCAATATATGCAGTATCCTTAACTGTGAGTTTTTTAAAATTGATTCGCAATCTGAATCCCGATCTTTTATTGTATTGCCAGATCTGATCGGGATCTAAGATGAAAAAAAAAGTATTACCCAACTCATCGCATGATACAGATTGAACATGAGCAGGTTCGAAAGCCATATCCGGAAATATTGCTTCGAGGTTTTTAAAAGAATAATCATTCAAATCCAGCACTTGTGTTGGTATCGCCTGGTTGGAAAGATTGACATTTTTAGCAAATTTTATAAACAGATGATTATCGGCATCGATTGTTAAGTAAGAGATAGCATTGGATTGCAGTTGACTGTTGTTGGGTTTATAAGTTTTGAAATCATTTCCATCATACCTGCAAAGACCGTTGGCAGTGCCAAACCAAATAAAACCGGCTTTGTCTTGTATTGTAGCAGTCACCATCCTTGATGGCAGTCCATCTTCTAAAGTGA
>JANYCA010000061.1 GCA_025360525.1 Chitinophagaceae bacterium
GAACCCCAGGCAGTAACCTTGTAGCGCTTAAAGTAGTAAATCATCACCATCGCCGGGATGGTTAACAGGTTTAGCAAATGCACACCTATTGAAAGTCCCATCAGGTAAAATATTAAAATAATCCACCTGTCTGCGCTGGTAAAATGTCCTTTAATGCCCAGTTTTTCTTCTTCCGATACGGCATCTTCCCATTTCAACATAGCCCAAAAAACAATGGCCGTAAAAAAAGACGACAATGCATATACCTCGCCCTCAACGGCACTGTACCAGAAAGAATCAGAAAAACAGTACGCCAAAGCGCCCACAACACCAGCAGCCATAATGCCAAACGTTTGTTCGCTGGTTAAAACCTCATTGGTTTTTAAGGCAATCCTTTTAGCAAAATGGGTAATACTCCAAAACAAAAATAAAATAGTGAAACCACTGCTTAATGCACTCATCAGGTTTACGCCAGTAGCAGCATGTTTAGGGTCAAACGGTATCATAAATAAACGGCCAATTAATACAAAAAGCGGAGCTCCCGGCGGATGCGGAATTTGCAGTTTATAAGCGCTTGATGCAAACTCACCGCAATCCCAAAGACTGCCCGTAGCTTCCATTGTCATAATGTACACGGTGCATGCAACGATGCAAACGATCCATCCGGTAATGTTGTTGATCCGTTTATAATTCATATAGTAATAGGTTATTAAGGCAGCAAATATAATTAGTTTGTGCTTTGCAGATTATAGTTTGTGGTTATTTAGCATTTTTTTGAAAACGCCCCCGGTAACTGCAAGTTTTGCCTGGCTTGGAATAGTTGACAGGACAATATAAAATGGTTGCCTTGGGGCGTTGAGCCAATCAAAATAATTGAGCGTTGATTGCGGCTATTCGCTGCTACTCCGCCACAAGGCCCAACGCACGGACTTCAGCGGGGTATTCGCTGCTATCCGCCAGCCCTTCAGCGGTTGTTTTTCAATGGGACTTAAATTGCGGGATATGGTGGTGGTAGCGTGGGCGTTTTTTTTATCCGAAATGAAATATGAACTTTCCTAACTAATCATTACATTAAATGTGTTGTCATAACTTTTGGGAACTCCGAAGAGGTAATGTTAATGTTGTAAGCCAACTTCTTTAAGCCCATGTTAGCTTTGACACAACAACTAATGAAATAATTGCATTTTTATTTACTCAATAATTTGATCGCTTTATCATTCAAAAAATTTAATAATGGCGGGTTATCTAAATCAGTTTTTTTATTTCTCATTTTAATTATCCTATCATTTTCAAATGCCAAAAGTTAAAATTGTAACTGTGGTGGCTTAACTAATTTTGGAACGTTTTATCCATATAAAACTTTCAACACCACATCAAGCCAATGGACAGTTTTGACTAATACAGCAGTAAATCCTGCATTAATAAGTGCAGGTAATTATATTATATTTTATTTTATAAAATTGGATAATTTATTTAAAAATGATACGGTGTTGGATTATATCCAAAGTTTTGTTGCGGGGCAATTAAGTGTTTTATCTTTACTTACATAACACTTTAAAAAAATCACTATTCATGAATTGTTTAATAGTTGACGACAACAAAATTGCCCGTACTACCATGAAGCAACTAGCCAGCCTGGTAAAAGATATTACGATTGTAGGAGAATGCTCCAACGCAATTGATGCTATCAATCTTTTACAGGAACAAACTGTTGACCTTGTTCTGCTTGATATTGAAATGCCCGGTATGACTGGTTTAGAGTTAACGAAAAACCTGGGGAACAAAAGACCGGTTATCATTTTTACTACCTCCAAAACAGAATACGCTGCTGAAGCTTTTGAACTGAATGTGGCAGATTATATTGTAAAACCGGTAACACCTGCCCGGTTTATACAGGCCATTGACAAAGCCAGAGAAATTCTGCAAAGCAATACGGAAGAATTTAAAATGAATGAGGAAGAATTTATTTTTATCCGTGATTCAAATATTGTTCGGAGGCTTAAATTAGATGATATTTTATTTGCCGAAGCGATGGGCGACTATGTAAAACTTTATACCGCTCAAAAATTCTACGCTATCCATACTACATTAAAGGCAGTGGAAGAACGCCTGCCGGTCTATAAATTTTTAAGGGTTCATCGCTCCTACATGGTTGCGCTAACTAAAATTGATACTATACAGGATGGTGCATTGGTTATAAATGGCAAGCTGGTGCCGGTTGCAGATGCCTACCGGGCTGCCTTAAACAAACGGATGAACGTACTTTAATTTCTATCGCTCCTTTTTCCTTTTTGGGCTATACATTTTCCCTTGCCAGCTTTTTACTATTGCCAGCTCTTGCTGCAGTGGCTATTTTCACGTTAAAGTTATTATTGATACTGTCACTTCATATTTAAAGTAGTTCTTCATATTTTTTTCATAAGCCCGCCTGAACGCAGGGGCAGGCAGTTAGGTTCGGTTATCGGCCCCGGTTTCTACCGGAGCTTCTTTTAAATTTATAAAAAATGAAAATTATTTATACCATATTATTTTTTGCTGATACATTGTTGCTAATGCTACTTGCCTTTTTATTATTAAAAATGATTGATAACGGCATTAACGCCGGTAAGCTCATTATTATGCTTATTGGCATTTCTTTAAGTATAATTTTACTCGTCTATTTCTTACGCCTTTATTTAAAAGCTCCTTCTTCAAATAGCCATAACCGATTTTGAGTTAAATTAGAATTATCTTCCATTGTAATGACAGGCAAAAAAATTATTTATTATATACTGGCAGCATTTATAGCCGGCAATCTATTGCTTATTTACATAGAGTTTAATTCTGCCAAAAACATTAGTACCCTTATTTTGGGTAATGAGAAATTGTTGGAGGAATTTAAAGTTAGCAGTGAACTTAAAGAGTTGGAAACTGATATTAGCTCAGTAGAAAATAAAACCAGCCGTGCGGTTATTAGAAAAGATTCGTCGGGTATTAATGAGTTTGAGGATAAAACTACAGAAGTAGAAAACGACCTTAAACAGTTACAAAAAATAAATGATGATGATACCACTGTTAAATATGTAGATAAGTTAGATGATTTGGTTCAAAGGAAATTATTTTTTAACAGGCAGCTTTTGGACGCTTATTACAAGTCGGGAAAAAACCCGGCAGAAAACCTGCTTATAGCCCAGCAGGAAAAAGACCTGACTGATTCAATAAAAGCTACTGCTGAAATTATTGACAGTTCAAGGCGAAAATTACTTTCCGATGTAACCCTTTCAATTGATAAAAGTGGTAAGAATGCACAACAATTCAGCATTTCATTAATCATACTGGTAGTCATTAGTGGTGCAGGATTATTCTGGTATATTATCAATATCATCCGCAAGCAAACCCAGCTAATTGGGCAATTAAATGTTTCAGAAAAAAAAGTAAAAGATGCTGCAGAACTAAAAGAAAAATTTATGGCTAATATGAGCCATGAAATACGCACTCCCATGAATGCCATCCTGGGCTTTACTAATTTACTGCAAAGGAAAAATATTGATAGTGAATCAAAAGGCTATGTTCAAACTATCCAAAAGTCCGGTGAAAGTTTATTAACTATTATTAATGATATCCTTGACTTATCCAAGATTGAAGCTGGTATGATGCGTATAGAAGCAGCACCATTTAGTATTCGCAGCCTTGTGCATTCAATTGAAACGATGTTTAAAGTAAAAACAGATGAAAAGCAATTGCAGCTTTTGGTTACAGTACATGAATCATTGCCCGATGGGCTTGAAGGGGATGCTACAAGGCTAGCCCAAATTTTGGTAAACCTAATTGGTAATGCAATAAAATTTACCAGCAAAGGAAGTATTGCAATTAAAATTACTAACGAAGGTTCCGCTGATAAAATAATAAAAACGGGTATTGAAATAAGTGATACAGGCATCGGTATTGAAAAAGATAAAGTAGCAGCAATATTTGAACGTTTTCAGCAGGCAGAAGATTCCGTTACCCGGAGATATGGCGGAACCGGGCTTGGCCTTGCCATAGTTAACGACCTTGTGCTGCTGCAGGATGGAACGATTACCGTTGAAAGCGAAGCAGGCAAGGGAACCACGTTCAGGATTATTATCCCTTATAAAATTGCTGCTGAACAAAGCAGATTGGCTACGCCAGTAGAAATAAGTACAGCTATTCAATATAATTTTGTAAACGTTCGTGTACTTGTTGTAGAAGATAATGAAATAAACCAAAGCCTACTCTATCATTTATTCAATAGCTGGCAACTGAAGTTTGATTTGGTAAATAATGGCAGGGAAGCCATTGATATTTTACAAACAAAAAATTACAATCTTATCCTGATGGATATTCAAATGCCTGAAATGGATGGTTATACTGCTACACAGGAAATACGCGGCAAATTGCAACTCAATACGCCTATCATTGCTATGACGGCCCACGCATTGGCAGGGGAACGGGAAAAATGCCTTAGCTATGGCATGAATGAATACATTTCAAAGCCAATAAGGGAGGGGCAGTTGCATACACTAATCGCCCAATTTACCAATATTGAAACGCCCAAACCTTTAGTCAACAAACAAATAATAATTGCTAACATCCGCCAATATAAATACATTAACCTTCAATACATGAAGGAAGTGAGTAATGGAAACACTGATTATGAAAGGACAGTAACGGAACAGTTTATAGAAGCCATTCCTGTTGATTTAACTGAAATTGAAAAAGCCTGGCAGCGTAATGAAATTACCCAACTGCGGCAACTGGCGCATAACCTGAAAACTACTGTGTCTGTTATGGGTTTAAATGAATTATTGCAACCCAGTTTAGATGCACTTGAATATGAAAACCTGGGTAAAGAAAAATTCTATACTATTTTCTTACAGCTAAAGGCTATTTGTGAAGCATCTGTTGAAGAAGCAAAACAATTTTATGCCGATTTCTAATTTTAAAATTTTCACCTGCTGTTTTTGCCTGTTCAGCATTTAACAGTAATGCAAAGAAAACTTACTTTTAATTTTTTAAAAAAATAATTTGTTATGCCAACAAAAACGAATAAAAAAAACGGGATATTCATCCTTTTAACTACGCTACTATTTATTACAGCCTCCTCTTGTCAATCGCAGCAAACAAAGAATATAAATGCCGGTACAACAGCTTTAACAGCATTAAAATATATATACCTTACGTTTGATGACGGACCATTAAACGGCAGTGAAAATATAGACAGCGTAATACTTGCTGAACGCTTAAAAATTAGCGTATTTCTTGTAGGCGAACATGCAGAGAAAAGCAAAATATTGGGCAACTATTATAAAATGTATGAGCAAAACCCCTTTGTGGAATCCTACAACCACAGTTTTACGCATGCCAATAATAAATACGCCCTTTTTTATAGCAACCCACCTAACGTGTTGGCAGATATTCTAAAGAATGAACAGTTGCTTAACCTGCGCTACAAAATTGTACGCTTGCCAGGTAGAAATATGTGGCGGATTGGCGATAGAAAACGTGATGACGGGGTTAGTGGCTCCGTAGCGGCGGACTTGCTTGCGAAGAACGGTTACAAGCTATACGGATGGGATTTGGAGTGGCGGCACAATGGCAAAGATGGCACACCTATTCAATCTGTAGATGAAATGACCAAAGAAATTGATAGCCGTTTAGAAACCGGCAATAGTTTTACAAAAGACCATGTGGTTATACTCATTCATGATGAAATGTTTCAAAAGAAATGGGAAGAAAGTGAATTGAAACAATTAATTGAAAGGCTCAGGTTACATCCGAACTATGTGTTTGAGCAAATCCGTTTCTACCCTAACAAATAAATATTTTATGCTGGTAAATAAATCTTTCCATCATTTTTGGCAAACATTTTTGCATCCCCGTGTTTTTATTTTTATACTTACGGGTACTGCAATTATTTTCTTTACTTTTCTTACAAATAATAATGCACTTGAAATTGCCATTTCAGGTATTGCTTCAGTTTTTATAGGCATTGGTGTAAATAATTTTTCATCTTTTGAAACGCATGTAAAAGACGAAAAAAAGTTGCAGACTAAAATTGGCCATTCATTAAAAGTGATGGCAATGGCCAAAAAAAGAATTAGCCGGCTGAGCGATCAAATGGGTACCGAAGGTTGTTTTAAAATGAAGAAAGAACTTATAGAAATAGAAGAGTTTATGAATCTTGGTATTTCACTGATACAAGAAGGAGATACCTCACTTGATAAATAGAGGTAAGCTGCTAAGCGACTCCATTTGCCTGTCTGCTGACAATCATTCTTATAAACCGGCATTCCAATGTATTTTATATTGATAAAAAAAAAGCGTAAAATAATTTGAGGATGATGGATAGAAGTTAACCGGTTGCAATTTAACAGTAATTAACAGTGTTTAGATATGCATAAACAGCAACTTCACTTATCAATGTCTAAAAGAATGAATGGTAAAAAAACTGACAATACTATTTCTCCGGATTTGTAAACTTAACATAACGGTAAATCCTGTTCAACATCTTATTAACAGCTTGCCAACGAATCAGCTATTAGTATTGATAATGCCAATTAAATATTTATTGCTTTTCAAAATCAGCTTGTAACTAAAATACCAGCATTGCAGCAGATTATTGATGATATATTTGAAAAAGTGGAAGAAAATACATTGAAAAAGCATATTAGGAAAATAATCACTCACCTGAAGGAGAAGCATTGTAAAGAAGCGTTTGGCGCATGGATACTTTCACAACGCTTTGAAACAAGACTCATGAAACAAAGCATTGAATTATTTTAAACAGCCACCATTTGCCTACAGGTTCTGCCTGTTCGGCGACCGCCACTTGATTACCATTTTTACAGAAGTAGATTTACTTACTCAAATACTATGGGTTAAAAACCCATAGGTTTAAAGAAGTTGACTAAAGTCATTGGACCGTAGGCTGAAGCCTATTGAAACCTTAAACTAAAGTTCATTAAAACTGTTCCAGAATAAAATTCTGATCGCTATTGGGACCTTCTTTATGATGATCTAAATATTGTTGTACCATCTCATCTGTTATGTTTCCTGTACTCCATGCCCCATATCCGATTCCCCATAAATGACCTCCCCAATAACGTTTCTTCAATTCTGAATATTCCATCAGCAATATTTTTGCACTTCGACCTTTTAATCGTTTCAGTATTTCACTTATACTTAATTTCGGAGGATAGCTTAAATGAAGGTGGATATGATCCTTACTAACAACACCCTTTAATATCTGTATGTCCAAGCTATCACAGCTTTGACGAATTAAATCTCTACAACGAATTTGAATATCACCACGCAATACTTCATAACGATACTTTGTACTCCAAACCAAATGAACGTGCAATTGATGGATAGTGTGACTACCCTTTCGTACATTTTCCATACTCTAAAATTACGTTAGATTTGTAGAAGCTAAAGCCTTGCCCTAAAGGGCATAGCTTGAACTAGCGTTTTGAGACCAGTCAA
>JANYCA010000068.1 GCA_025360525.1 Chitinophagaceae bacterium
AAAAACTTATTGGCCTTTTCTAAAAATTTGTCATCAGTCATCATACCGTATTTCACAAATAAGCCAAGGCTTTCCCATTTATCTTCAAAAGCTTTACGGTCGTTTTTAAATATTTCTTCTAATTTATCCGCTACCTTTTTGGTGATGTGTGAATTAATTTTTTTCACATTAGGGTCGCCCTGCAGGTAACTGCGGCTTACGTTTAATGGAATATCAGGGCTATCTAGTACCCCTTGCAACAGCATCAAAAATTCGGGTACAATATCCTTTACTTCATCCGTTACAAACACTTGGTTACTATACAGTTGGATTTTATCCTTCTGTATTTCATAACTCTGTTTAATTTTTGGAAAATATAAAATTCCGGTAAGGTTAAAAGGATAATCAACATTTAAATGAATCCAAAATAAAGGCTGCTCATTAAAAGGATATAGTTCTTTATAAAAACTCTGGTAATCTTCGTTGGTAAGTTCAGATGGCTTTTTGGTCCAGGCAGGTGTGGGATTATTAATTTGCTTGTCTTCAAAAAAGATTGGTACCGCTAAAAACCTACAAAACTTTTCGAGAACGGTGCTAATTCTTGCCGGCTCTAAAAACTCTTTACTTTCTTCATTCAGGTATAGAATAATGTCGGTACCTCTATCAGATTTTTCAACATCAGTTAAAGAAAATTCAGGACTACCATCACATTCCCATTTTACAGCTTTTGAATCTTCCTTAAATGATTTAGTAATTACCTCTACTTTTTCGCTCACCATAAAGGAAGAGTAGAACCCCAATCCAAAATGCCCGATAATATTGTTTTCATTCTGGCCTTTATATTTTTCTAAAAATTCTTCGGCTCCGCTAAATGCCACCTGGTTAAGATATTTATCTACCTCTTCTTCTGTCATGCCAATTCCTTTATCAGAAATAGTTAATGTCTTTTTTTCAGCATCAATTTTTATATCAATGCGTAAATCCCCCAATTCTCCTTTGGCCTCACCCAAAGATGACAATGTTTTTAATTTTTGAGTAGCATCCACCGCATTACTCACCAGTTCTCTTAAAAAGATGTCATGTTCACTGTATAAGAATTTTTTGATGATGGGGAAGATATTCTCTGTTTGTACCCGTATGTTTCCTTTTTGCATGATTGAATAATTTTACATGCATCTTACAAAATCAATGCCATGGGGGTACTTGCTGACAAGCTGACAAAGTATTAAGTAAAACCCGGATAAACTTAATTAAAAAACAATCGATAATAATATGCAAAAGGCCCCGCATTTGCAGGGCCTTTTAAAAAAATAAAAAACTATTTTAATTACCAGACACTTTAATATTATCTAATTGCCAGGTTGTAGTTTTATCGCTTGCAGATCCTGCCGGATCAGCGCCTTCGTATTTAAAGGCTACATAAATAGTACCGCTGTAGCTGTTTAAACTTACATCGCCAGATGAAGTGAATGTAGCAGGATATCCGGTTGCTGAACCTGCAGAAAAAGACGCTGTTAATACCGTCCAGTTAACACCTGTTGCCCATGGATTTCCCGTGCCGGTGTAATTTGAAGAAATCAATACTTTTAAGGTAGCACCATTCGCAAAGCCTGCTTTTGTTTCGAAGTTCAACGATTTGTTGGCAAAACTACCCAGGTTAACAGCTTTGGTAACCAACCAGGAAGTTAAAGTAGCCTGGGCGCTGCCAAAAGCACTGATTTGAGCATATTTATTTATGGGTGTACCAAATCCACGGGCAAAATATTTTTGAGTTCCAGCTTCTGCTAAATTAGTCCAGTCTGTAATTGCAATTGCATTAAAGGGTGTAGCTGCGGGCACAACCTGCGATTCGAATGTTTCGTTCAATAAATTGCCGGTACCAGTGCCAGTGCCGCCGCCCCCACCACTTCCACCTCCTGCATTACAACGTGGCCCATTAAAATTAAGGTCGCTTGTATCACGAATAGTCAATTGCTTGGTGCTTCCAAAAACTGTGTAAACAGAAACAATCGATCCGTTTCCGTTAGGTACGCCTATTGCCGCAAAATCTGCATAACCGCTATTACGAAGCGTGACAGTATTTGAACTGCAATCTTTTAAAACAAAGTTCGCAGACCCCGGGGGGTTGGTAGATGCATTAGCATATGTTTTGCTGGTGTCTGCTGCCGCAAACTCATAATTATTTAACTTAATCAAAACATTTTGCAGCGTATCCTGCATATTGGTACTCAACTGATCTATTGTTACGTTTTTTGGAACCAATACATTACCAGCGGTGCCTTTTACAATGTATTGATTGAATGTTGGGGAAGGAATAGTTAAAAGATTGGCCGGCGTAACTGTCATATCTGCACCGCCTCCTAATTGAATTAATTTGTTGTAATCGCCTAAATAAAGACCATTGCATTTAATAAAAACCTCCTGCCCAATTGGGTAGCTGGTATATAAACTGCTGCCTTCCATCCGTATTAAAATGCCCCCTGTTTCATCCTGTATTACGATACTTTTAAAAAGATTACCACTCTTATCATCGGCATTTACAATTCCCCTGATGATAACATCCGTTTTAACCTGATCAATGTTTCCCGAAACGGCATGTAAAGCCTTTAATTGCTTAATGGTAGTGTTGGCTTTAATATTAGGTGCTAAATAAGCTGGTGGGGCATCAAATTGCTTTGTGCAGGAGATGTTGATAGTTACAAAAGCAACAACAAGCATCATTGCAGTAAGTGAGGTTTTCATTATTTTATTCATGATTGATTGTATTATTTTTAGCTTAATTTAAGGATGGTTAGTATTAAAATCTCAGGGATATACTGGCATTGAATGTAGTACCATAACCGAAGAATTTTTTTGCCGGAAACTTATCTACGTCCTTTCCTGCAAAATCAAACCGAAGTTGTTCAAATCCTCCTGAAACAATATTCGTATTATTCAAAATATTGGTTACACCCAGGTTAAAGGCAAGAAATGTACGTTTACTTAAGTGCTTAAACCTTTTATTCATTAACCAGGAATATCCTGCAAATGCATCTACAGAAAACTGTGATTTTAATTTAGTCTGGTCAAGTATCTGGTGCCATGTGTATGAGTTTTCTTTAACACCATCCACGGCGGCGGCTGTTCTTCTGATAGGATTAAAATCGAGCCACATCTGATTAAAATAATTTACATTAAGATTTACATACCAGAATTTAGGAGAACGATAATTTAACCCCACTGAATATGCTTCCTGTGGAGTTGCCACATAAAAGTTTTTAGAATAAATGGTTTCCTTTGATATTATGCCAGAAGTATTATCTGCTGTAACGGTGGCATTTTGCCTGGTATTGTACCGGAACCTTCCAATAGATGCTGCAGCATTTAAGGTTAGGCCTTTATACAAAATAACTTCGGCACCCAGCTCCACTCCCATGTGCTCCTTACCAATATTACTAAGTGCATAGTTCACAAAACTTCTTGTTGCATCATTATAAAAAGTTAATACATTAACCTGGTCTTTAAATTTAGTGTAATAGCCGGTAGCCCTGAATTTAACAGCAGGCGTAATTAAAACATAACCACCTTCTATAGAAGTTATTTTTTCTGATTTCAGCGAATCCTGTATAAAATCTCTGGAACGTGGCGCCTGGTAGGCGTTTTCGAAAAAAGGTGCTTTTGTTGTATACGACCCGTTCACAAAAATATAATTACCTGTATTGATCTTATAGGTTAAACCGCTTTTAAATGAATAATTGAAAAACTCGTGTGTTGCTGACCTTCCAAATGAATTATTAGGAAAAAGACCAGATTTTACATTTCCTACTCTCCAAAAACGGCTGTACGAATGCTCTGCTCCAATAAAAAAATCAAAGCTGTGAAATTTAACAACGGTTTGTGCCCATGCGCTCGTTTTTTGAATATTAATATTGTAATCATATCCAAACTTGTCACCTGCTCTTAAAATACGGTTAGGTCTGTTTAAATCATTTTGAGAAGCCAATGGATCGTTACGGAAATCTCTTTCTGCAAATTGATTAACATCTACATAAAAGGCTCCCCCTAAAAGGTCGTTTACTTTTCTATAGTAGTTATTTTTTTGAGCTTCATAGGTTAATCCTGCAGAAATATCTACATGCTTGTTTACGGAGGTGTTGTAAGTAGTATTTAAATTAAAACGGTTGGTATTAATAACTCTTTCTTCCAATATGTACAAAGATCTTCTGCCACTTACAGTGTTACCCGCAATACCATTTGCATTGGTAATAGTTGCATTGCTCTGGTAGTTTACATTATATAAATGATCCCAGTTTACCTGCCGCAGGTTTACATCTTGCAAAAAGGCAAGGTTTGCTTGTGCCTTTAAAGAAGGGTCGTCATAATAGCTTGGTAAATAGCGGTAATAATCCGGCCGTGGATCGGGTGCATGGTACCAATCTAAACCGCTTATGCTGCGCTTACCTGCTGTGTAAGAAGCCGCTGTTAAAAGGCTTGTTTTAGCACCTATTTTCCAATCGTGTGTTAATATCCCAAAAGGCTGAAATGACTTTGCCACGCTTACATTTCTTTTTTTACCATTTTGATACCCCCAATATGGATTGTAAAAATTAGTACCGGAAATCTGCCTGATCTCATCAACTGACGAACCCTGGCGACCATTTTCTGTTGGTGTTGCAAAAGCTACCAACGATATGGTATGTCTTTCGTTTATCTTTTTATCTACCCCTGTGTAAAAAGACCATCCATTATAATATGTACCATCTGTAAAACCTTCATTTGCCCAGCGGCGTGAACCTGAAATACTAAAGGCCCATCCTTTTTTATTAAAGCCGGTAGAATGGGTGACTGCAAACTTGTGTACAAAGTTACGGTTAGATAAAGAGTAACTTATACTGGTTTGTCTGCGTTGTTTAAATGCTCTTGTATCTAAAAAATTAGCTCCGCCAATACTGCCAAAAGCCAATGGATTAGTTTGTAAGCCATAAGTATTTTGCCTGTTTCGGAGCACATCATTCAGCCCTCCCCATAACCCGAATGGGGTAAATCCATTATCCAGATTTTCCATAGGCGCACCATTCATGTAGGTACTGTATAGGTCAGCATCATATCCTCTTAATCGAAATCTTACAGCATTAAAATTAAAACTTGCAGCCCTGTGAAATGGATCTCTGCCTGCATTTGCCTGCGATGAAATGTTTTGGGCACTGCCATCCTGGTTATCATTTTCATCTAATGAAACAACAGGAATGTTATCAAGCAGATTATCCTTTGCATCTTCTGCAAGCGTTGTATCACCCAATAAAATACCGGTGGTGTCTTTGTGCGTTTTTTCCTGCGCAAATGTGGGAAATACAAGGCATAAAAATAACAAGGAGGTAAAGAAAAGTGGTTTAGGTATAAGCATGGTAGTTTGATTAAAAAGAGCGCAAACTTAGAGGTAATTTTTTAAAATAAGCTACATCTCTTTTAGATAACAATTTAATAATTATGAATTTTAAAAAAACACAAGGGTGCAACATAAGCAAAAAAGTTTACAACATTTGTATTTACCTTCAGCGAAATTATTTTGCATGAAAAAGAAAATTGTTCAGGTTTTGCTGGTATTTATATTAATTACAGATTCAGAAAAAGTTTTTGCATGGGGGAAAACAGGACATGAATTAGTGGCACAGATAGCGTTTCATTTTTTAGATGAACCAACTAAAAACTTAGTACAGGAATATTTAGGTAACCTTAGTATTGAAGAGGCTGCCAACTGGATGGATGATAGCAAGGGGAATACATATTACAACTACATGAGATCATGGCATTACATTAATTTGGAAAAAGGAGAAAAATATTCTCCATCATCTGAAAGAAATATTCTTACCATTTTACATTCAGCCATTATAAACTTAAGAACTTACAAAACAATTAAGAAAAAAGATGTAAAAAGAGACCTGCTTTTAATATTTCATTTAATTGGCGACTTGCACCAACCGCTGCATTGTGGATACGGCATAGATAGAGGCGGCAATTCAATTGAAATAAATTCTCCTTTTGTATCTGGTAACCTTCACAGCGTTTGGGATACTCAAATTCTGGAATATAAAAATATAAAGTTGGATTCCTGTTTGGAATTGTATAAAACCTACGACGAAAAAACGATTGCCAATTTCAATAAAATTGATGAATTAAAATGGATGTATCAATCCCGTTCTTTATTAGATACTGTTTATAGTTTTCAGGATAATTTTCTTGATGAGCGTTACATTGATAATAATGCAACCGTCATCAAAACCCAATTACTTACAGCCGGTCTTCGCCTGGCAAGTGTACTCAAAGAAGTTTTTGCTAATTGATTTTAAATTGAGAATCACCTTGAAAATAAATCAATAGATAATTTTATTTTGCAAGAAATTTACTGATACTTAATGCAGCATTTGCAGATGCATTACCACCTGCACCTAACAATTTTTTGAGCGCTTTATAATCGTCCTGTAATTGTAGTTGCCTGTTTTTATTGGAAAGTAATTCATGCAGTTCCTTTTCAATATTTTCTGGAGTTAGCTCATCCTGAATTAACTCTTTTACCACCGGTTTATCCATTATTAAATTTACCAGGCAGATATATTTAATGGTAATCAGTTGCTTTGCAATTGCGTAAGAAATGGCACTGCCTTTATAACAAACCACTTCCGGAACTGCAAACAAGGCAGTTTCTAAAGTAGCGGTACCACTTGTAACCAAAGCTGCACATGCTTTTGATAATAAGGAATAGGTGCTATCGCTTACTGCCTGTACATTGGAATGGTTTTTTAAAATATCATCGTAAAAGCTAGCCTCTATACCAGGTGCTTTCGCTACCACAAAACGGTAGCCGGGAAATTTATTTGCAACAGCTAGCATAACAGGAAGCTTCGTTGTAATCTCCTGCTTTCTGCTCCCTGGTAATACTGCAATAATTTTCTCTTTAGCAGCAAATGGGTTTTGTTCTTTGTACAAATCTATTACCTGCACCAGCGGATGCCCAACATACTCAACCTCATACTGCCAGTTGGCATAAAAATCTTTTTCAAAGGGAAGTATCACCAGCATTTTATCTACATGCTGTTTTATTCCTTTTACCCTGTTTTTTTTCCATGCCCAAACTTGGGGTGAAATGTAATAAATCACTTTTAAATTTTGTTTTTTCGCCCAGGCAGCTATGCGTAAATTAAAGCCGGGATAGTCTATCAAAATAAGAGCATCCGGCTTATGCTGGAGTATATCAGCTTTACAAAAAGATAAATTTTTAAAAACGGTTCTAAGGTTCATCACCACTTCAATAAAACCCATAAAGGCAAGCTCGCTGTAATGCTTTACCACCCTGGCACCCGCTGCCTGCATCTTATTGCCACCCCAGCACCTGAAAGTAGCTGTGTTATCCAATAATTTTAATTCTTTAATCAAATTACTGCCATGCAAATCGCCACTTGCTTCACCGGCGATGATGTAATATTTCATTCGTCAAAAATAAGTGGTATTGTGGTATCATCTTGCATACGGGCTTTGATATTACTGCCTTTATGTACATAAGTACTAATGTAAAAGCTATTGCCTTTAGTACCTACCCTTTTTAAGAACGGCAGCTTGCATTTTTTTAAAGATAAAACGATAAACTAGTAATAATAGAGGCAAGAGTACAAATAGGTACAACGGCTTTTGGGTGAAGGTGCTTGCTAAGAAACTATAAAATTCATTTTGTTTTTCAGAATTTGATTGTAGATAAGCAACCGCACTAGAAGGTGTGGCAATTATGTGCCCGGTGTTATCCAGCACAAAATAAGCCGGGTAGCCGGTTACGGGTAATTTTTCGGCTACAAGCTGTCCAGCGCTTTTATTTAAAATACTATCTGGTGCCACCATCAGGTGCTTCCAGCCGGGAACAGGCTTTGATAAAAATGCCAGCCTTTTGTTATTGGTATCGAATGCCTGTTTCCACAACGGAAATTTATCTATCGACATACTGATAATGGTAACAGGTTGCGCTGCACTTTTGAGCGCATTTTCAAACTGCATCATTTCTTGTATACATTCAGGACAGTTTTTAAACCAAAAATCAATGATCGTAATATGAGATTGAACAAGATCGAGTGGCACTGTGTTTCCGCTGGTATCAATTCCATAACTAAATGGAAATTTTTTACCTACCTGGGCATCAATCGCTGCTTGCCTTTTATACGACTTCAGCTTTTTAACAAGGAATAAACCATACACTGGCACCAACAAAAAAGGAATGAATAAAACGTATTTTAAAATAGTAATAGATTTTGTAGAAAACATGGTGGTTAATTAACTAATAAAGATTACGCACTTAAAAATGCAAAACGGTTATTACACAAAGTTTGTTTATTCATATAAATTGTTAGTATCACATACAGCCAATTCAATAAACAGGTGGGCTAATTTTTCGGTTACCGCAGTAAAATATTGTTGCCCTTTTTCTTTGGTGGCTTTGTGAGGGTTTCCCACACCGGTGTCGGCTGTTATTTGAGACCACTTCCTTTCTGCCCATACCCATTTTTCTTTAAATGATTGCATGGCCATCTTCCTTTCTTTACCATCGCCGGCTTCGGTAAGTGGCAAAACCAAATCCGGTCTTAAATATAGCAGCAGGCTGGTTTCCATTTCATCTGCATGATCACCCTCCTGCTCAAAAAACAATGTTTTATCTACCGCCTGAAACCAGTTGCAGGTGGTTAAAAACATAGCAGGAAAACGAAGACCCAGTTCCCGTAACAGTGTTTTAAAATCGTTACCTCCGTGGCTGTTCACTATTAATAATTTAAAAATACCCTGCCGGTTTAGCACAGTAATTATATCATTCAATATGGCGAGTTGGGTGCTTGGGTTAAGGTTAATATCTAAAGTAATATCTGCCTGCCCAGTATTTACGCCAAAAGGAATGGTGGGCAATACCATTATTTTGGACCCGGCGTCCCAGGCAATTTTTGCTGCCGCCGCGGCAATGCTGTCGGCTTCAATAATATCTGTACCATACGGCAAATGGTAATTGTGTGCCTCTGTAGCTCCCCACGGCAATATGGCAAGCTCCACAGGAGTCTCTTTAATTTTTTTCCAATTTGTTTCTGCTAAAATATAGGGCCTCATGGATGTATGATTTTTGATGTATGATGTATGATGTTTGATGTCTGATGTATGATTTGTGATGTCTGATTTGTGATGTCTGATGTATGATTTGTGATGTCTGATTTGTGATGTTTGATGTATGATTTGTGATGTATGATTTGTGATGTCTGATATCTGATGTTTGATAGCTGATGTCTGACGTATTATGTATAACATTATGGCTTTAAAACCCTTTATACATTGTTAGTAGCTTATGTACATTTCTTTTTGCCCTTGCCCACTGCGTTTTCAACGCCCTCAAATTAAAGTTAAAATAAATTTGCAGGAAATCCGTTATTAATACCATCGTATATTTGCGAAACGTAAAACGGATAATTAATTAAATAAAAATTTTATGAAAAAAATTCTTGTTTTCTCCTTCGTTGTAATAACCGCACTTGTAATATTTACTGCATGCAGTACAAGCAGGCGTGGCACTGGCTGCCCTATGAGCGATAAGATTATTCATTAAAAAATGCGTACGATACTACATGAATTGGATTGAACTAACAAAGGAAGGCCAGCTAGATACACTAAAGGAAAAATCCAAAAATAAAGCGCAGGTAATATTTAAGCACAGCACCCGCTGTTCTATCAGCAGTGTTGCTAAAAGCAGGCTTGAAAGAAGTAATGCGCCACAGGATGTAGATTTTTATTATCTCGATTTAATTAGATATAGAAACATTTCAGCAAAAATTGCTGAAGATTTTGATGTATTCCATGAATCTCCCCAAATACTTCTTATAAAAAACGGCGCCTGCATTTATGATGAAAGCCACTCCGGCATTACCATGGATAATATTACAGAACAGGTAGAAAAAATATAAAGTTATTCCTCCTAAAATATTTGCAAACCGCTTTGGCTAATTTATTAATCGAATGGCATTTTGTTTAAAACTAAAAGCCACAAGTCTCATATTTTCAATCATATTGTCCTCCATCAATTCCATCTTTGAACACACTAAATGTTATCTTTACATTTTTCTGATTTCCATCTTATTAGTTGAATACTCCATTTAAACTCACTTAAACCCTTTCATCACAACGCCGTTTATATCCTGCTGCCATTCATGCCGTAAAAATTGCAGTTTATCCATTCTTTTAATAAGGAATGTAACTTTTTTAATTGTTTTGCATTACACGACGCTTACAAATGGAAAATTTTCATGACCAGATTTTTACATTAGCGGCTTTTCTGTTGTGTTCACTAATTGCAACAAGTTTTGCTTACAATAACATCTGTAACCGATATCTTCTTTACCCAACCGTGGACTGCTACCAATAATTTTGGTGGATTTTATATTAAAGGAGGTGGAACGTGGGAACGTCGCACACACAGGCTTAGTTTTAACCGGCGCTTTGGAAGCAGCCAGATTAAGAAATCAAGAGATAAAAAGACAGATTTAGAAAGTGAAGCCAGCAGGATAAAAAGTTAGTTCGTTCGTCAGGTTATCAATATATAAACATCCCCCTTTTTAGGGGGAGTTTTTTTACAACCAGTCCTTATTTGTATTCGTATACAAAATAACCCAGCAAAATATTCTCTTTAGAAAAACATTTTTCAATAATTCGTTGACCTTCATCACCGTAAACATATTGCCAGGTGTTGTAATCACCCGACATGCCTTCTTCTATTGCCACCATTTTCACCAACTGGTTCTGCCGGTTGTATTCAAAAATAAAATCAGGCTTTAGTGCACCTTTAACGGCATTGTATTTTACAATATCGGTGAGCCGATTTTTATCATCATAGTAATAATAAAAATGTTTGCCATTAATGCCAGGCTCTATTTCGTCGGTGATGTTGCCTCTTTCATCCTGCACAAAATCAATTAACGTAGAATCCTTACCATTCCTGATGCGAAGCATTTGAACCGGTCGGCTTTTTTCATCATACCTGTATTGGTGCACCTCAGTTAACCTGGTCGCAAAATCGTCATCAAAAGAATGCGAGCCGGAGGTTATTTTTAAAATATTACCCTTTGCATCATACTCATACAGGCTGGCAGATACGGCCATATCCGAACTATCTATCGATTGCAGCAACAATCCATTTTCATTATAGATGGAGGTAAGTATCGACCGGCCACTGATATAAGATTTGGTATACGTTTCAATTAGCCTGTAATCTTTCGTAATCTTCTTTTCACAGAAAAAACCTTCACTTTCGCTTCGGTCTCCTTCAAAACTATGAACAATTACTTTTTTAATCTTTAACTCCTGCAGCAAATTTTTCTCTTTCAATGCTTGCTTAGTACTTACAATATCCTTGTGATAATACTGCGCATGAAGCCCATTTTGCAGTATTCCTGCCATTAAAAAACCTGTCAGAAAAAAATACGTCTTCATAATATTTTTCGTTTTTATAAATACACGTCTGCATTAATTACGGGATAATCGGCACGTAAATTATGCCAGGAAAAGCAGCCAATATTATTTTGACTATTTTTAACAAAATTACTGTTTAGTGAGCCACTTAAAAAAAGGGAAGTATTTTTCTTTTTTAAATTATGCTTCGCAGATTTTTTGACAGGCCACTTTATAAAATTTTTGTTCTAATTATTTTTTTTGCAATTAAATATTATGTCGTCTACAACTGAAACAGCGTTTGCCCGATTGGTAAATATAATGAACGAATTAAGGGAGAAATGCCCCTGGGATAAAAAACAAACCATTGAAACGCTTCGCCAGCTTACCATTGAAGAAACGTACGAGTTAACAGATGCTATTTCTGAAGGAGACTGGAAAGGCATTAAAGAGGAGTTGGGCGATATTTTGCTCCACCTTGTTTTCTATGCCAAAATAGGCACAGAACAAAATCAGTTTACCCTGGAAGAAGTAATTAACGGGGTTTGCGAAAAATTAATTTTCCGACATCCCCACATATACGGAGATGTGGTGGTACAAGATGAGGAAGATGTAAAACGGAACTGGGAAAAGCTAAAACTGAAAGAAGGCAAACAGTCTGTTTTAAGTGGAGTACCCAAAGCGCTGCCAGCCACTGTAAAAGCAATGCGACTGCAGGAAAAAGCTAAACAGGTAGGCTTTGAATGGGAAAACAAAGAACAGGTGTGGGAGAAGGTGGAGGAAGAAAAAAATGAATTGTTGGAAGCTATCGAATCCGGAGATAAGGTTCATATTGAAGAAGAATTGGGCGACCTCTTCTTTTCGTTGATAAACTTTGCAAGGTTTTTGCAATTAGATGCAGAACATGCTTTGGAAAGAACCAATAAAAAATTTATTGACAGGTTTACTAAAATGGAAGCTGCCGCATTAATCAAAGGCAATGCATTGCAGGATATGACGCTGGAAGAAATGGATGCCATATGGAACCTGATTAAAAAGCAATAATCATCTTTAGACATTTAAAAAATTATCATAAACAGGCACTGTTGAAAACTGATTACTCTTTAAAAAGACTTTTTATTAATAACAGCTACCTGCTGTTAACTGCTGCATTTTTCTTTACACTTTCCTTTGTAATAGACAATTACTGGTCAAATACTTCATCTGCAGAAGTTGTAACCAAAAAACTAGCCAGCTATATTTTACAACAGGAAAATGACTTTGACAATGTTGCCAGTGATACCGCACTGGTAAAGAATGTTGTTAATAAAAATTACAATGAACAGGAGCTGAAAACCTTAGCTGAAAAATCGTACTTCTTGTTTGTATATAGCAAAAGTGATTCTGGATTGTACCACATGGCATTTTGGAATAGCCAGGTAATTGAGCCAGATGATTTATTACTTTTCCGGCAGTTAACCGAAGGGTTTATACAATTGACTAATGGTTATTATGTATGGCGAAAAAAAAGTACAGCCAATTGCATTGCATTAGCATTGATACCGGTAAAATGGAATTATTCTATTACCAATGAATACCTTAAAAATACGTTCGTAATTGGCAACGACCTGGAGAATAGCTTTACAATTTCAGATAAGGTAAATGCCCATGCCATACGGTCAAAAGAAAATAATTTTCTTTTTTCACTGGAACAAAAAGTAATTACCAGCATTCCTCACAACAATATATTAGCCTCTATAAGCAAAATGACAGGTGGCCTGCTCGTATTGTTATTTATACAAATTGCAGCAATGCTTTATGTTCAACAACGCTTTCTTAAAGGCTTACTTTTTTTAATAGTACCGCTGGCATTACTAAGGCTAATCAGTTACTACCTGCCTATGCCAATCAATTTCAGGCAGTTTGAACTGTTTGACCCACGGATATATGCAACTAATACCGTTATGAGATCGCTGGGAGACTTATTGATAAATGCTGCCCTTTTTTTGTGGATAACTTTGTTCGTTCGGCATTATATGCAGGAAAGAGGCATCCTTATTACTTTTAAAAACAGCATTGTAAAATGGATTTTTATTATAACGGGGATCCTGGTTTTATTACAGTTAACATTTACCAGTGGCAGAATCGTCCGTTCATTGGTAGCAGACTCTCAAATTTCATTTGATGTAGTTAATTTTTTCACCCTTAATATTTATAGCATCGTCGGCTTTGTTGTGTTGGGATGTTTAGCAATTAGCTTTTTTTTACTAACACAGATAATTATTTATCTGTTACGCCCTCTATTACCAAAAAACATTGCCAGCCTGCTATTATTAATAACAGTGGTAGGTTTGGTATGGCTTACATTCTTGATTAACAAGCCAGGCATCACATTTGAATTATCATTGCTGGCGTGGCTATTGTTTTATCTGTTTTTGTTAAATACGCCCTACCTCTATTTTTTTACATCAAAAATTGTTTCATCCAAATTGGTATTTTGGCTGTTCTTTTTCTCTATTTCCATCAGTGTCATCATCATTACAGAAAATAAAATTAAGGAACTGGAGAAGCGAAAAAACTACGCCGAAGCACTTTCCTCTAAGGCAGATCCATCCAGCGAAAGACTAATGAATACTGTATTAACCGATTTCAGGAATGAAAAGCTTTCGCCGCTATTTTACAAATTTAAAAACGAAACCAGCAACCATCGGATAAAGGACAGTTTATTAAATGAAAATTTTACCGGCTATCTTAATAAATACGACACGAGAATATTTACGTTTGATGAAAATGAAAAGCCGCTTTATAACCAGGATTCTGCAACATTTACAACGCTCAATACCATTTTAAAAACACAGGGCAAACCAACTGCTATCCCCGATTTATTTTATTATGATGTATCCTATGATCAGTTTACCTACATAAGCAAAAAAGAAGTAACTGACACAGCAGGATTGTTGGATGGCTACCTGTTTATTTTGGCTAGTCCAAAAAAATATAAAACAGATGCCTTATACCCGGAGTTATTTTTAAAAGGATATACCAATTCTATTGAAAACTCTCCCATTTATTCTTTTGCCGTATATAACAAATTGAAGCTGGTAACCAGTCACAATGATTATGCTTTTCCATCGCAGTTAACTGCCGGCAAGGTTCCTATAGGTGATTTTGAAAGCCATAATAAAAACGGGTATGACGAACTTTGGTACAAAGCCGGTATTGATAAAGTTGTAATAATAGCCAAACAAGACAATCTTTTTATTGAATCCATTACGCTGTTTTCTTATCTTTTCTGCGCTTTTCTTTTTGTAACCGGCTTTTTTTGGATACTCAATTCCTTTATACGCTCCCGCTTAAAATTTAGTAAAATAAAAATTTACTGGCAGCTAAGTATCCGCAACCAGGTGCATGGCACCATCATATTTATGAGCCTGTTATCTTTTATTGTGGTTGGTGTGGCAACCATTTTATTTTTTATAGATCGCTATTACAACAATAACCGTGACAGGCTAAGTCGTACCATTCATGTAATGCAAAATGAAGTACGTAATTCAATGAGCGATGCACTTGTTTTTGATGATGTTTTAGAAGTATACGACCCTATTTACAAACAGAAAATGCAACAGACAATTGCAAAAATTTCGGAGGTAAATGCAGTAGATATAAACCTTTATGGCCTTGATGGTAACCTAAGTGTGTCGTCCCTGGCTTTACCTTACAGCAAAGGCATTGTAAGCAGCCGAATGGACCCCGACGCCTATTACCATCTTAATCATTTAAAGGAAATTCAGTTTTTTAAAAATGAAAATATTGGCACTTTAAAATACCTGAGTAATTACGTACCTGTAATAGACGAAACCGGTAAAGAATTTGCCTATCTCAACATTCCTTATTATACATCACAAACAAAATTGCGGCAGGAAATTGCCAGTTTTTTGGTGGCGATTATTAACCTAAACGCTTTTATCTTTTTGGTGGCAGGAGTTGTTGCTTTGTTTATTACCAATCGTATTACCCGTTCGTTTTCATTTATCAGTAATAAAATGAAACAGGTAAACCTGGGTAAAATAAATGAAGAAATCATTTGGAAAAGAAACGATGAAATAGGCCAGTTGGTTATGGAATATAATAAGATGGTGGCTAAATTAGATGAAAGTGCTGTAGCATTGGCCAAGAGCGAAAGAGAAGATGCCTGGCGGGAAATGGCACGCCAGGTGGCCCATGAAATAAAAAATCCGCTCACGCCCATGAAGCTCAGTTTGCAATACCTGCAAAAGGCAATCGACAATAACAGTGATAATTTAAATGAATTAACCAAAAGTGTTGCCAGAACCCTGGTAGAGCAAATAGATCACCTAAGCCAGATAGCCGGGGAGTTTTCGCAATTTGCCAATATCGGCAACCCAAGAAACGACACGTTTAATTTAAATGAACCGCTCAACATGATAACCAGTTTGCATATGGCCGGAGAAAACCTACAAATCGAGTGGGACCCGCCTGTTGAGCCAATATTGATTACCGCAGATAAGACACATATCAACCGATTATTTACCAACCTTATTCAAAATGCCATACAGGCGGTGCCAGAAAATAAACAAGGCCACATCATTATAAAAGAAAAAATAACAGGCAGTAAAGTCCTCATCACCATTTCGGACAATGGAAATGGGATTCCTTTGTCGTTGCAATCAAAAATATTCACTCCCAATTTTACAACCAAATCATCGGGCACCGGACTCGGTTTGGCCATGTGCAAAGGCATTGTAGAAAAAACGCAAGGCAATATTTGGTTTTCTACGAAAGAGGGGGAAGGCACTACATTTTTTGTAGAACTGCCCCTGGCCGAAATTTAACTATGTAAAAAAGATGAGTACATGGAGGCTAAATATTTACAATTAATATGGGCACATTTAATTCATGCCTTACCGTTTCTACGGTTTCGCCATATACCATGTCTTTAAGCCCTGTGTGCCTGTGGGCGCCCATTACAAGCATATCTGCACTAATATTTTTTACTAGCCTTACTATTTCAGTCGATCTGTAACGGTAGCCTAACAAACCTTCGGCATCTAGGCCTTGTTCCTTCATTTGTTGTACATAAAAGTTGAGTCTTTCCTGGTCTTTGATGGTTTCAAGATCGTAGCTATCCGTACCAAATAAACTTGCGGAAACACTCTCTACCACATGAATTAAAAAATATTGCGCCTGCTTACCACCTTGCCCGATGCTGTAGGCAATTAATTTTTCGTCGCCATTACTAAACTCAAGGGCAACAGCTATTTTTTTAAACTGCGGAGCTACCAGGTTGTTTAACAAATGCTGTTCCGGATGTATCTGGACAGAAGCGGCAGCCCTGCGCCTGGTTATTAATGGAAGCAATACAATGTAAACAAGTAACCCGATAAAAAATCCACCAAAACCTACCACGATAATTTTGGGCAACAGGGCCTCTGCTGCAAACAAACCAGCTGCTTCATTCAATAACATTTTAAGGTTTAATACAACCAGTATTGCGGCAATAAGCCATGCCGCAATTTTGGTAAAAGTATTTATAGCAAATTTGCCCATCTTCTTTTTATCACTTACAAAATGTATTAAAGGTATAATAGCAAAACCCAGTTGTAAACTTAAAATTACCTGGCTGAATATCAGCAAATCATCCACCTTTTCTTCGCCATAAATAAGAATAACAATCAATGCCGGTACAATGGCAAGCAGCCTCGTAAGTAGCCGTCTTGCCCATGGATTAATACGCAACTGCAAATAACCCTCCATTACAATTTGACCAGCCAATGTACCCGTGATAGTGCTGCTTTGGCCGGCTGCAATTAAAGCAATAGCAAATATTTTTGGAGCAATAGCAGAGCCTAGTAGCGGTGCTAATAACTGATGCGCTTCTTTTATAGCGGCAACATGCGAATTACCGGTTTTAAAAAATGCAGTGGCCGCAACAATTAAAATGGCAGCATTTACAAAAAAAGCAATATTCAGTGCAATAGCACTATCAATAAAATTGAATTTAATGGCTTCTTTAATGCCTGCATCTGTCCGCTCAATTTTACGTGTTTGTACCAGCGCCGAATGGAGGTATAAATTATGCGGCATTACGGTTGCTCCAATTATGCCAATTGCAATGTACAAGGCCACATCATTGGGCAGGTGTGGTACAAAGCCGCTCATTACTTCTGCCAATACCGGCTTTACCAATATTATTTCTATTAAAAAAGAAACGGAAACTACCAGCACCAGGCCTAGTATAAAAATCTCCATCCGGCGCATGCCCAGTTTTTGGAGGTACAATAACAAAAAAGTGTCCAGCACAGTTATAGAAACGCCCCAGGTAAGTGACAGTCCTGTTAATAATTGAATACCGATAGCCATGCCCAGTACTTCCGCCAGATCGCATGCTGCAATCGCTATCTCTGCCAATCCATACAAAATATAATTTACTTTTTTTGGATATGCCTCCCTGTTGGCCTGTGCAAGATCTCTGCCCATCACAATACCCAACCTTGCAGACAAACCCTGCAGCAATAATGCCATCAGGTTACTCATTAGCAATACCCAAATAAGGCTATACCCAAACTGGCTGCCGCCCTGCAAATCAGTAGCCCAGTTACCCGGATCCATATAGCCAACACTAATTAAATAGGCGGGGCCTAAAAAAGAAAGCAATCTTCTCCAGCCTGTTCTTTTATTACCCGTAGTGTCTATGCTTTGGTGTACTTCACTTAAAGAATTGTCGTTGTGTTTTGATTGCATCATACCTAAACCCTTTGAATACAAAGTTGAATTTGATAATAAAATACCCATTATCCGCCACGCAACCTGTTGGCATATTTGATAAAAGCGGATTGCTATAAAAGTAGGTCGAATCGGGATAGTAATAAAATAATATTTCATGCCATCTAAATTAATTATTAGATGAGCCTAAATACCCATAAGCTGTTTTAGTTAAATAAAATGCTATAACTACTACAAAATTAAAGTTGAAATAAAGTATTCGGTAAAAGGGAGTGACCCCCCGAAGGAAAATCAGGACTAGCCAACGATACTGATTGAAGGACCAATATTGGTCTCAAAGCAATTTAAATCAAACAGCTTCTTAGGCTGCCCATTAATTTTTATGAAACCGGAAATAGCATAAAAGTTGTATTTTGTTCGGAAAAAAAATGCGCAAAAAAATCAGCTCAGGATCAGCCTGGGAAGAAACGGTTGGTTACTCAAGGGCAATACAGGTGGGCAATTTGATAGAAGTAGCCGGCACAACATCTGTGGATGGTAACACGCTGGTTGGTAAAGATGATTTGTATGCCCAAACCGTATTCATCATCCGGAAAATTGAAAAAACACTTGTAGAACTGGGTAGTTCGCTTAATGATGTAATACGCACAAGAATGTTTGTAACCAATATTGCGGATTGGGAAATGGCCGGAAAAGCACATGGCGAATTTTTTAAAAACATCCGTCCGGTTACTACCATGGTAGAGGTAAGTAGCCTGATCAGTAAAGATTTACTGATAGAAATTGAAGCAACTGCTATAATAAATTCGTAAACTGCTGTGTTATTCAAACACAGAAAAACAGACCTGATTTTTTTTACAACATTTTTGCCATCAACTCTTTCAATACTTTATACGCAACCATTGCAGTCATGTTATTGATGTCTCTTACAGGATTGTATTCTACAATATCTGCACCCACTATGTTTGCTTTTATTGATTGAATAATTGTAAGTAATTCCCTGGTAGAAATACCCCCGGGCTCATGGTGAGATACGCCTGGTGCAAAGGCAGGATCCAAAACATCCAAATCGACAGAAATGTACAAGGGGCTTTGTAATTTTTCGATAAATGAGCAATTGAAATTATTCATTTCTACCACCTGCACACCATATCTTTTAGCCTGCTGGCGTTGATGTGTATTAAATGTACGAATACCTACCTGTGTAAGAGATGCAATGCGCCCCTGCTCCAGTATTCTTGCAAATGGTGATGCATGAGAATAGGGATTATCATCAAAATTTTCATATAAATCTGCGTGCGCATCCAAATGCAGTACATGCAGTTTGGTGTGCACTTTTGCAAAAGCATCAATCAGCGGATAACTTACTGAGTGGTCGCCGCCCAATGAAATAATTTTATTATCACCTGTTAATTGGGCAGCAATTGTTTGCTGTATCAATGCATATCCATCAGCCGCATGGGTGCTATTAAAAACTATATCACCATAGTCATCATAATTAACACCTGCCTTTATTTCTATTCCATTTTCTGCATAACAATTAGCAGAACCTTCTACCTCCATCATCCTTATTCTTGCCGGAGCCAATGCTGGTCCTTTTAAAAAAGAAGAGTTAGCGTCGAAGGGTACTCCAATTAGTTTAATCATTACTTTAAATTTTATACTACGAGTGAAAAAGTTTTAAATTTTGTAATTAGAATTTCATTTTCTAAAAATATAACCACCAATATACCCAACCAATGTGTAATTAGCACACAATATTTACACCATGTGCTCCGTTTTTTAACAAAACAAATTTATATTGCACTTTTTTTAAAACAAGCCATACAACATCATGAGTTTTGCAAATTACAAAGTTCCCTACGCAGTTAATGAAAGTTACAATAAAAGAGTTGCTTATTTTTCAATGGAATTTGCGGTACACCAGCCGTTAAAGATTTATAGCGGCGGTCTTGGTTTTTTATCCGGCTCTCACATGAGAAGCGCTTACGAGCTTAAACAGAACCTGGTAGGCATTGGTATTTTATGGAAATATGGTTACTACGATCAGGCCCGAAATGCAGACCAAACCTTACAGGTACAATGGAATGAAAAGATCTATAATTTTTTAGAAGATACCGGTATTAAATTCCAGATAAATATTCATGATCATCCAATTTGGGTAAAAGCATTTTATCTTAACCCAGAAACTTTTAAGAGTGCTCCCATGTTTTTATTGAGCACCGATTTACCGGAAAATGATTATGTAACCCAAACAATTACCCATCGGTTGTACGATGGCAATGTTGCAACTAAAGTTGCCCAGTTTATTTTACTGGGTGTAGGTGGTGCCAAGTTAATGGATGAATTAAATTTTAATCCGGAAGTTTATCACCTGAACGAAGCGCACGCAATAAGCGCAGCATTTTATCTGCATAGAAAATTTGGCAACATCAAGGAAGTAAAAAAACGCCTGGTATTTACTACACATACTCCGGAAGAAGCCGGCAACGAAAAGCATGATATTTTTCTTTGTGAAAAGATGAGTTATTTCTGTGGCATGCCACTGGCAGAAGTAAGAAAGATAACCGGTATTACAGATGATTCTTTTAACCATTCTTTGGCGGCATTGCGTTTTGCACGGATTGCAAATGGCGTATCTAAATTGCATGGCGAAGTAAGCCGGAAAATGTGGGGCAAATACGAAGGTATCTGTGAAATAACCTCCATTACAAATGCACAAAACTGGACATATTGGGCAGACAAACAATTGTACAAAGCCAAGGCAGAGTCAAACGATGTTTGGTTTGATGACCGCAAAAGATATTTGAAAAAAAGAGCATTGGATATAGTTGCAGATCAAACAGGCAAATTATTAGATCCTGATGTGTTAACTATTGTGTGGGCACGCAGGTTTGCAGGATATAAAAGAGCAGAATTGCTGACAAGAGATCACAAACGTTTTGAAGCCTTGCTAAACAATACAAAATACCCTGTTCAAATTGTTTGGGCTGGAAAACCTTATCCGTTGGATTACCCTTCTATCAACGATTTTAATCACCTTGTACATTTAAGCAAAAATTATAAAAATGTGGCTGTATGTATCGGCTACGAACTTGCGCTGAGTAAGCGATTAAAGCAAGCTGCTGATGTTTGGTTAAACAATCCCCGTGTACCAAGGGAAGCAAGTGGTACCAGTGGTATGACGGCTGCCATGAATGGAGCAGTTAATTTTAGCACCAACGACGGCTGGATTTGTGAGTTTATTGATAATGGCAACAATGGTTTTGTAGTACCACCCATTGATTATGAAAATATTCACGTTCAAGAGCAGGACGAATACGATTTAAACCAATTGTACGACATTCTGGAAAAAGATATTTTGCCATTGTACTACGATGATAAAGATACCTGGCGCCATATCATGAAAAATGGCATGAGTGATGTACAGGTAAAGTTTGACAGCAACAGGATGGCGGAGGAATATTATGAATTGCTATACAAAAAAGCATAGACAATTTTTCTAACCCTTTAGTAAACTATACTATCACAGCTGAAAGGCTGTGATTTTTTTTAAACCAAAGTCTCACTTACTTCGTTAATACAACACGATGAAATATGTGATTGTTGTCCTTATTGCAGTTGGTTTACTGTTTGCTTGTAAAAAGCCAGTAGTAGCACCTATGTATTTTGCAAACCCAATAGATACAATTTTGCCGCCACCGATAGACACAATTATTCTTCCTACACCAACTCCTACCCCACCACCTGCAGGTACAGACACAGCCTCAAAATATTACCTGGCACTCGGAGACTCCTACACTATCGGTCAATCTGTTTTAGTGGAAGAACGTTTTCCCGTGCAGACGGCAAAAAACCTAACGGCACTCTCTGTAAATTTTTTAACCCCCGAAATAATTGCCAGAACCGGCTGGACAACGGGTAACCTTATCAATGCCATATCTGCAACCCCACCTAAAAGACAAACCTATGATGCCGTTTCTTTATTAATTGGTGTTAATAACCAATACCAGCATTTAAGCCAGGATCAATACAGCACAGAGTTTACCACTTTATTAAAGACAGCAATCGGCTATGCCGGAAATAATCCTAAACGGGTATTTGTACTTTCTATTCCTGATTATAGTGTTACCCCTTTTGCAAGCGGTTCTAACAAAGCACTAATTTCCAGTCAAATAGATTCTTTTAATACAATCAATTTAAATATTGCCCTGCAAAATGGCGTTCATTATTTAAACATTACAACCTCCTTCAGGGAAGCGGCTGCAGATCCCTCTTTAGTGGCTATAGACGGCCTTCATCCCTCTGGCAAAGAGTATAAAAAATGGGCCAATTTGCTGGCCCCAATGATAAAGGCTGCACTTCAATAAAATCGGATTCGATCTTTTTTATATGCTTACTGCTCATCCCGATTGCTGCGCTGCAATAATAATTAACACATCATATTTGTGTAGTCAATTTTATTGCACCATGATACGCCGCACAAAAAAAATCGTTTTCTTCCTGGGAGATTTTATCCTAATCAATTTCAATACCTCTCCACCCGTAGCGGCATAAATTTCATTACTTATTTAACGGATATCAATAGTAAGCAGTGTTACAAAATAATAGTTATAACATTGTAGTGAATACTTATATCCTCCTGGCATTCCTTTAATTTTTTTTCAGAACATAAAACCTAAACCAACATGGACACACATGATTTAATCAAGTGGGGATTAATTATAGGCATCCCCCTATTCGTTTTATTATTGTACAAATTTATTTTGAGGGTATTCCTCGGCGTGGTGATAGTACCGGAAGACAGGATTGGTCTTGTCACCAAAAAATTTGTATTACTGGGTAAACAGGAACTGCCCGAAGGCAGGATACTTGCAACCGATGGTGAGGCTGGTTACCAGGCACAGACATTACCGCCCGGGTTGTATTTTGCCAAATGGATTTGGCAGTATGATATCACGTTTCAGCCTTTCACCATTATACCTACAGGCCAGTTAGGGCTCGTATTGGCGAAGGACGGTGCCGAGCTGGAAACCGGATCGGTATTGGGCAAAAAAGTACCCTGCGACAGCTTTCAGGATGCGGTTGCTTTTTTAAAAAACGGGGGGCGAAAAGGCCGGCAAACGGCCATCATCACACCAGGTTCGTACCGTATCAACACATTTCTATTTAGCATCGAAATTACCGATATGACGATGATACCGGAAAATGCAGTTGGCATAGTAAATACACAGGAAGGTAAACCGCTGGAAGAAGGACAAATAGCAGGTAAGGTAATTGAAGGACATAATAAGTTTCAGGACATTGACCTTTTTCTGCAAAACGGTGGCTACAAAGGATTACAGGAACAGGTGATACTTGCTGGTTCGTATTTTTTAAACCCCTGGTTTACTAAAATAGAAATGGTGAATATGACGGAAATTGCCATTGGTCATGTGGGCGTTGTGATAAGTTATGTGGGCAATGATGGCGTTGATTTAAGTGGTGCAGAATTTAAACATGGTAACATTGTTTCCAAAGGACAAAAAGGTGTATGGGCCGAGCCATTGGGCCCCGGTAAATACCCGGTAAATCCTTTCATTATGAAAGTAGAATTGGTGCCTACTACTAACCTGGTATTAAACTGGGCCAATGCAAGAAGCGAAAGTCATCAACTGGACAAACATCTTTCTACCATTACGGTGAGAAGCAAGGATGGTTTCCCATTCAACCTCGATGTATCGCAAATCATTCACATTCCTACAACCGAAGCGCCGAAAGTAATTGCCCGCTTTGGTAATATGAACAACCTGGTGAGCCAGGTGCTGGAGCCTACCATTGGTAACTACTTCCGCAACAGTGCACAGGATAGCGATGTTATTGCCTTTTTGGGCACCCGTAAAGAAAGACAGGAATCTGCCAGGCTACATATAGGCAGAGTACTTGATCAATACAATGTAAATGGAGTGGATACTTTAATTGGCGACATTGTGCCACCCGAAAGTCTGATGAAAACATTAACGGATCGTAAAATAGCAGAGGAACAAAAAGTAACCTACGAAACAGAAATGAAGGCCCAGGAAACCAGGCAAACGCTGGAAAAAGAAACTGCTATTGCAGATATACAAAAAGAAATTGTAAAGGCAGATCAGGGTGTATTGATTGCAGAACGCATTGCCGATGCATCGGTGAAAAAAGCAACCGGTGAAGCCAACAGTGTGCGGCTTCAATCCACTGCAGAAGCAGACAGGCTTAGGTTATTAGCCAATGGTGATGCAGAAAAAATTCGTGTACTGGCAAAAGCAAATGCCGAACAGATTGAGTTATTGGCAAGGGCCAACGCCGAACAAATTACGTTGACCGGTAATGCAGAAGCAGAGAAAATATTGGCCATCGGTAAATCCAATGCGGAATCGTATAAATTATCGGTAGAGGCAATGGGCGGCAACAACTTTACGCAGTTAAAAGTGATGGAAGCAATCGGTACACAAAACATAAAAATAATGCCCGACATTTTAATTGGCGGTGGTGGCGATGGAGCTAACGGTCCAATAAGCGGATTGCTTGGATTGAAATTGCTGGAAGAGATTGCAAAGAGAAAACCCGGCAATGAGGAACAATAATTAATTTTAATACCCCTTCTGTAAACTGCAGAGGGGGTATTTTTAAACGATAATCATATGGATGCTTACACAAAAAATGTCGAAATCCGATGGAGTGATCTCGACCCAAACTTTCATCTACGTCATTCTGTTTATTATGATTTTGGGGCATACTGTAGAATCTGCTTTTTATCAGATGCAGGTGCAACACCTGCGGTAATGATGCAGCAACAAATTGGCCCAATCATTTTTCGGGAAGAAGCCGTTTTTAAAAAAGAGATTCATTTTGGAGATACCGTACACATCAACATATTGCTGGATAAATGCAATGCTGACTATTCCCGCTTTACGATGAAACATGAAATTTACAAGAACAACGATGTGCTGGCAGCCATTATCACCGTTGATGGCGCATGGATTAATACAAGCCTCCGTAAACTGGCAAAGCCAGGAGAAATCTTTGTGGCAGCCATCAACTTAATTCCAAAAACGAGTAGTTTTTCACTTACATAGCAGTCATATTTGCATGCATGTAGTAAGCGATTAAATTGACGAATTGAAATTCTTCTTCATTTGCAAAATTAATCTATACAAGGCTAATTGACATTTCCGCTGGTGGGCAATTAGTGGAGCAATATAGTTATCGCCTGCTGTGGTGGGTAACTGCTGCAACTTGTGGGGTGCTAAGTTTGTTGTACCTGCTGCTCTTTAAGGCAACAAAAAAAGCATAAAAAAAACTACCCTAAATGAGTAGCTTTTAAAATATTAGTAACTTATTTTTAAAGATTTTTTACGATCGTATTACTGGTTATTTTGGTAGTGATAGGAATTGCCTGCCCCATTGCATCTGCATTGCCGGCACCATCCATCACCAACGATTTTTGCTTTACGATTCCTGTTGTTAAATCAACGGTAGATTCGCCGGATAATTTAGACTCCATCGTCACGTTAACTTCCATTCCCTGCTGGTCAATTTTTTTGTTGGTAGATTGTGTTCCGGTCAAACTAAGGATGGCATCATTGCCTTTAATCTCTTTTAAAGTATATGTTTTGTAGGTTTTAGATCCTTCCGCAATGGTGGAATCTGTCCAGCTATCGCCTGGCTTTTTGCCCTTTGGCAAAACCTGAAAAATGTCTCCTGCGCCACCGCCGTCATCATTGCCGCCACCAGTTAAATTCTTCATCATATCCATCATCGGGTTTGCATTTGGTGCATCTGTATTTGCTAATGTCTTTGCACTAATCACATTGCCCGCAGTATTAAAATCTGCTTCATGGGTTACATTTAGCTGTCCTTTCATCGCCTTACCTATTTCAGATTCAAGGTCTTCTTTCTTATCAGAATCAAATGTATACGCCTGACCCATTGCATTACCACTGCTGGTAATTTTAGTAATGGTAGAAGCAACAGTATAGTTAGCGTCTTTAGTGTCTTTTACCTCAACCTGGTGAGTCATAGTGGCATCGGAAGTCATTTCCATCGACTGACCCATCAAATCCATATTGGTTAAGGATTTAACAGCGTTATCAATCTGTAGCTTTTGTCCCTTTATTAAAATAAGTTTGGTCCCGTTATTTTGCGCAAGGCCTGCTGTTGCTGAAAGCAGCATTGCTGCAGAAAAAATGAAGAAGAAATTCTTTTGTGTCATAGTATAATTGTTAGGTTGCAAATGTAAAGGGAAAACAAGCTGTGTGGCTGAATGTTCAAAATTTTTAACCTTTAGTAAATAAAAAAGCCATCAAAAAATTTTGACGGCTTAATACCTTTATTAAAAAAATCGTATTAGACTAATTTAACGTTAACGGCATTCATACCTTTTTTACCTTCTTGCAGGTCGAATTCTACTTTGTCACCTTCTTTGATGTCGTTTACTAATCCGCTAACATGTACAAAAGTTTCTTTGTTAGAATCGTCGTGCTTGATAAAACCGAATCCTTTTTCAGAATTGAAAAACTTTACGGTGCCTTGTGTTTTGTTCATTTTAAATTGTATTGTAATTATTTATAAAGGCGCAAACTTACACAAATATTCTTAAATGGTGGATAAAATGTTTTAAACCTTCTCAAAAAAAGCATTTTGGGAATTATTACTTAATAACTACTGCCTCTTACACTAAAGCCATCTTTCAGATATTTGTAATGCCTCCAACTGAATAGTCACAAAAAACCCGGCAAAATGCCGGGCTATAATTTATAGACAAATAATTATTTGCTCATTACTGCTGCCATTGTTTTTCCAATATCTGCAGGACTTGCCACCACATGGATACCACATTCGGCCATGATTTTCATTTTTGCAGCGGCGGTATCATCAGCACCGCCCACAATAGCACCTGCATGTCCCATACGACGTCCAGGAGGAGCTGTTTGGCCTGCGATAAAACCAACCACCGGCTTTTTATTACCAGTAGATTTAATGTATTCTGCAGCTTCAGCTTCCATCCCACCGCCAATTTCACCAATCATTACTATGGCATCTGTTTCATCATCATTCATAAACAATTCAACCGCCTGCTTAGTGGTAGTACCAATAATTGGATCACCACCAATACCAATAGCCGTTGATATGCCGAGGCCCGCTTTTGCAACCTGGTCAGCAGCTTCATAGGTAAGGGTACCACTTTTTGAAACAATCCCAATCCTACCTTTTTTAAATATAAAGCCAGGCATGATACCGACTTTGCATTCATCTGCTGTAATTACACCGGGGCAATTAGGCCCAATCAACCTGGCCTGTGTAGTCAATAAATAATGTTTCACTTTTACCATATCCTGCACCGGAATTCCTTCTGTAATACAAACTACCAACTTTATTCCTGCATCTGCCGCTTCCATAATGGCATCTGCTGCAAAAGCCGGTGGCACAAAAATGATACTTACATCCGCACCTGTTGTGTTTACTGCATCAGCTACAGTGTTAAATACCGGCCTGTCCAAGTGAGTGCTGCCACCTTTGCCCGGTGTAACACCACCAACTACGTTGGAGCCATATTCTAACATTTGACTAGCATGGAAAGTACCTTCGGTACCAGTAAATCCCTGTACGATGATTTTGGAGTTTTTATTAACTAAAACTGACATATATTTTTATTGATTGGATGCAAAAATAGGTGGAAAAATTTGAGTAACCCGATTTTTAAAAATGAAAAAAATAGCTGCTGTACAAGATATCTTTTGCACAAACCAGCCATTTTCAACTTACTTAATTTAAAGTATTAAAAGAAGCATTACCGATATGTAATAGTCCAAAATGCTGCGATAACAACTGGTTTCTATTATCCGTCAATCAATTCAGCAAGCGTTTTCTTTTCAAGTATTTTCAATGTTGCATCTCTTGTTAATGCCATTGCTTTGTTTAATCCGCAGGTTGCTTCATCACAGTCTAAACACTTTTCATAAAAATTAAGGCTCACACAAGGCAGCAATGCAATTGGCCCACCTACCACCCGGATAGCCCTGGCAAGACTGATTTTTTTTGGATTTTCTGCAATATAATACCCCCCGCCTTTTCCTTTTTTACTTTCAAGAATATTGGCCTGCTTTAATTCAAGCAGTATAGTTTCCAAAAATTTAATAGGGATTTTTTTTTCGATAGATATTTCTGAAATAAGTACAGGACCCTGCCCGTATTTTCCCGCCAGGTAGCCTAAAGCTTTTAATGCATATTGAGTTTTCTTAGATAACATATTGTCAAGATAAGGATTAAATAAAAAATAAAAAATAATTAAACAGCAGTCTACTGATACAATAGACTTAAAGTCTATATTTGTAATCTAAAACTAGCATAATATGAGTTTACATTTAGGAGATATTGCTCCCAATTTTAAAGCGACCACTTCGTTAGGAGAAATCGATTTCTATGAATACCTGGGCAATTCATGGGGCGTATTATTTTCTCATCCAGCCGATTATACGCCTGTTTGCACAACAGAACTGGGCAGAACGGCAGCCTTAAAAGATGAATTTGCCAAACGAAATGTAAAAGTGCTGGCATTGAGTGTAGACCCGGTTGACAAACATATCAGCTGGATCAATGATATCAATGAAACACAGCATTGTACAGTGGATTTCCCCATCATTGCCGACGATGATAAGAAAGTTTCTAACCTGTATGACTTCCTCCACCCAAACGCTTCTGCTACTGCAACAGTTCGCTCATTGGTAATCATAGGCCCGGATAAAGCAGTTAAATTAATTATCACTTATCCTGCAAGCACCGGGAGAAATTTTGTAGAAGTATTGCGGGTGATAGATTCGCTACAATTAACTGCAAAATACAGTGTAGCTACACCTGTTAACTGGACAGAAGGAGAAAAAGTAATAGTTGTGCCTTCCATTAGCACAGAAGATGCCATTAAGAAATTCCCGAAAGGCGTAGAAGTAATTAAACCTTATTTGCGTTACACACCGCAGCCCAATATTGATTAACAGGATTAATCATTTAGATAGCACATTTAGGAACGGCCTCATAAAAAAGGCGTTAAGAAAATTTAAATGATTGTCGTTAAAAAATGAAATTGGTGTTACCAATGACCGGATTTGCTTTTAGCCGGTAAGTTGCACATCTGCTTTGGAATATTTTGAAGGTCGAGCTAATTTCATTTTAGACAAACATTTAAATTTTTAGTCTTTTTTATGCAGCCTTGAT
>JANYCA010000118.1 GCA_025360525.1 Chitinophagaceae bacterium
ATGGCTGCAGGTTCTGTAGTAAGCAACTACGCCAATGGTGCATTAGCATCAATGCTAGGTGCAAAAAACAATCCTAAATTAAATGCAGGTATCCGTTTAGCAGCTGCAGCTATTTTACCAACGCTGTTGGGCGAAAATAAAAAAGCAGGTATGATAACCAGTTTTGCAAATGGTATGCTGGCAGAAAGTGCTGTATCGTTAGGTAAAGCATTTGGTGTACCTGGCCTTGGTGCTACGGAAATGGATGATTATGTATCCGGCTATACAATAGACGGTACAGAAACATCAGATCAGGTATCTGGTTTAGACGCATAAAAATTATTAACACTGTCCTTACCCATAAGGGGATGGGGGCAAATCACATCATTTTTTCAAAAACATTCAAATGAAAAAGTTAGGTTTAGTATTATCATTATTTACCGTAACGCTGTTGCTTACTGCAGTAATCGTTACCGTGTTCCATACCGATGTACAAAATACATTGGGTGGCGTTGCAGCCTTTCAGGGCACATTTTATTTTCTTACATCCGTTGGTATCATTAACATTCCACAAGGCGCCCTTGGCGCTTATGTAGGTGCACCAGGTGCAGGTAGCGGTGGTGTTCAGGTTATCAGTACAGATAAAAACCGTGGCAGCTATATGGTGTATGCCACTAACCCGGAGTATGAAGGAAAAACTATTTTTGAATCGTATCTCCGCCTGGAAACCCAATTGATTAACGGTGTAAACACCATTAAGTTTTTAACCTACGCAGGTGACAGTGCAAGCGTATTGCCTACCGAGCGCAGGCTTGATAGAAACGATAAGTTCGCCATTACCCGGTTAGGCTTCTTCTTGTTGAAACAGCCAGACGGAAAATCGAACGGTGAATTGTGTGCTTATCCAAATTACACCCAATTTGCTACTGCAGGCCTTGCTGCCGATTTGGAATCTATCTACCACGGAAAGTTAAACATAACTATAGGCGGTAAACGCATTGTTAATGGATTGGATATGCAACGCTTTAGAAAAGTTTCACAAACGCAACAAAGTGCGGCTACCAATTACGACATGAGCAACTTGTATGACAAGCTTACGCCAATTACTCCAAACTTAAATATTGATGGTTCTGCCAACAATGAAATTGAAGTAATATACCCAAGCCACGCTGCATGGGCAGGCGGTACCGCACCAGCCACTTTTAAGCATTACCTGGTAATGTACGCACATGGTTTCCTTATTACCCAGGGTAGCGGAAATATTTAATACTTTTTAAAACCTGCCATTGCCCCCCTTTAGGGGATGGGGGTAGGTTAATTATAATCATTAAAAGCCGCTCCAAGCTAAAAGCGGGGCGGCTTTTTTAAAAAATACAACAATGGACCAGGTAAGACAAATTGGAAGAAGCTATACCGTAGAGCTGCCCATTTTAAGTAATACAAATAGCAAAATTAGTTTCGGTGACAATGAAACCATGTTAGATAATGTATTGGTAACTGGGATTAGTATTTTAGGAGATTACATTGGTGCTTCTTTAAATGGAAGATCATTAATGAGTAATGCCAACGTTGCAAAAGGATATCTTACATTATCTGATGGTCAAAAAAAAGAATACAATAAACAATTGCCGTTGGAATTATTTTATAGAAATGATTCTATAATTCATATTGAACCAAGGGTAATCAGTATCCGCAATTGTTATGTTGATTTTCCGCTAATAAACAGTGTAGTAATTCCTGCAGGACCGCCTGCTGGATTAGCCGTAATGTTTGTGTTTTTCTACGAATCCATAAAATAATTTCAATCTTAACTTTAATAAAATGTCATATCAGATTAGGAAATTAGGTTTAAGCTACAATTGCGAAGTTTTTGTAAATTCAAACACACGCTTTAAATTTAATTTTGAGGATAATATATTAATGCTGGATAAGGTATTAATACATGCCATATTCTTATCGACAGCTGTACAAAAAACACCCTCTTTTAAAGAAGTAATTGACACTCAGGCTTCAAGAAATATATTTCTTACTTTAATGGGTTACGATAACCAAACTTACAATTACTGTTTTCCGACCAAAATAATGGCAAAAAAGTTGTATAGTAGTTTTGATAATAATATTGTGGAAGGTAATGAGATAATGTACATACAGCCAAAACTTATAAGTATAAGAAATTCTTTTATAACATTTCCAGTAGCCAATTATCAATTTCCTGATACCGGTGTATCAGTGCCCTTCACATTCTTTTACGAAAAATACGATCCTGAAATTCATCAGCTAAACGATTGGGGAGAATTGATAGAAACAAAATAACCAACCACAAAAACAAACCAAAACCATGGCAATAGTAGGCAAACACAATGTAATAGAACTTCTGAGGATTCAAAAAACGCCCTATTGGCGTTTGTATGAAAACAACAACAAACGAACCAGCGGCAACTTTATAGATAGTGCCGATTTTACAGATGCTACGCTTGACGTTGCCATTAGCGCAGAACAACTGCGTCGTAGCCTTGATATGCTTAGCACTGGTGTGTATGTATTAACAGCTTACACTAGCAAAGACAAAAGCAAAGGCGGTATTGATACGCTCATTGAAATTGAAGGCCGATCCGGTGGCGCCTCCTCTGCCATCAGCGGCATAGGTACTGCTCCGGAATTTTATATGGATGGCATTGGCCGGGTTACCAGCGATAATTTTGAAGCTGCCATCGATGCCAAAATAGAAAAGGTGCGCCAGGAAGATAAAAAAGCGGCAGAGGATGCAGCCATCAGGCGTGAGCTATCAGAACTAAAAAAGCAAATCTCTGAAAACGAAAGCGGTTTTCAAAAAGGCATCATTTCAATTGGCAGCGTTTTGTTTGATGTAATGAAAGATACAGAATCAGGCAAAAAAGTAATGGGGCTGGCCAGTAAAGTTTACATGGCCACTAAAGATACCAGCGCCGTAGCTGGCACTAATAGCACCCCGCTGGCTAGCGGGGATGAGGGCAGCAATGAAGAGGACAGGGTTACTGCAGCATTAGAAAAGCTCGGTAAAAATAATCCTGATTTTGTAGGCCAACTAGAAAAGCTGGCCAACCTAAAAGAAACCGATCCTTCCACTTTTGAAATGGCCGTAAGCAGCCTCGTCGGGTAATATTGCCCCCATCCCCTAAAAGGCTGTAAAGGCAACACTCTAGTAATTGGAAGATTTTATAACTAAAAAACTCCCCCTATTAGTCACCCCTTTAGGGGACGGGGGCTTAATATGACAGAATTTAAAAATATACAGGCACTATCAAATGAGCAGCAAACCATTTTGCTTTCCGCCGTTGATAGCCTGCTTACCAATAATACAGATCTACCAAAACAGCTAACCAAATTAGCTGAGGTAAAAAAACATACGCCATTAATTTGGAAAATGGCATTACACAAACTGGGAGCATAATTTATGTTTGAATTTATCCGTGGCTTATATGCCGCATACGAAAGCCGTAAAAAAATAAAGCGATACATCACAGCCTGCAGTATGGTATTCGGTAAAAAAATTGACCGGCTAAATATAACTGCAGGCAATGTAGCCGGCGGAAGATTGCGTGTATTTAACAGTTACCAGGAATGTGTAAACCAAAAACCGGTAAGCGGTCCGCAGGAAATTATTGATACCATCAAAAATCCTGTACTGCCTGTAATTGTACTAGATCCTTCGCTCGTTACCATGTTCATGGAATCAGCTGCAAACCCTTACGCTTATTTGCTTACAAAAGAATTCAATGTCATTTGCATGCACGAAGGAAAGAAAAAATATTTCAGGTACAATCCAAAGTACATGCTGATGGATTTAAAAACTACTGCAGATGAAAAATTGTTTGAACAAGTACAGCAGGCTGCAAAGTTTGAACTGGAATGTAATAATTTATTAGCAAAAGCCCAGCGGAACGCTCGTGCACTTGCATTGGTTGCAAAAAGAACAGATTTAACAACTGCACAACGTGCCACTGTAAATGCTGAGATTTCTAAACATCTTTTTGTTATAAATACTGCCAATAGAAATTTACCTAAAGGCTTTGCTTTCGATATTAAAACGCTAAAGGCAAATAAAATTGAAGGTATTGGCCTTCCTTTTTTAATACCTGTAATTGTATGGGTAGTTGCAATCATTACCACCGGAGTAGTAGTTGCTGCATGGAAATGGGCAGACGCTTTTACCGAAGTAAAAAACCACCAGGCAACATTAGATGCCCGGTACAAATCCATCATGAGCATTACAGATGATGTAACAAGAAACCAGGCATTAAATACAGCCGCCAATACCGACAATGCCAATTTAGTTACAAGTGCACAAGCTGCTGCTACAGAAAAAGAAAGTACAGGCTGGCTTGGCCAGGTTAAACAGATTGCCATAATTGCCGTGGTTGCGCTTATAGCAAAAGAAGTGCTACCAACATTATTAAAATCAAAAGCAAAATAGTATGTCTAAAAAATACGAAGGTTATGTAAGCATTGAGGGTATTGTAGACAGTAGTATCTACAACTGTGATGGCTGTGCGGAATATAGTTTTTTTAATGCCGGCAACGTAAATGTAACCATCGATGGCGTACTGGTACTTAAGCCTCGGGAAAGTTGGGACGGACCAGGTATGCACCCGGAGCTTGGCTACTACAGCAAGCATAAAATTGAATTTGATGAAGCCAATGCCCCCACGATTAAAACGCCTATTGGTGGTGTATTGCCACCGAATCAGGTTGTAAACCCAGGCGATCCGCCACCTGAAAAAGACAAACGAGTGTTGTTTTTTAAAACCTTTATTAAGTAATGGCAAGCTACGATATAGCATATAGTAAGTTAAAAGAAGATGAAGGTGGCTTTTCTTTAAGAAGTACAGATCCAGGAGGATTTACTTATATGGGACTTACCCGAAAAGATAATCCAGGCTTCGCTTCCTTTAATGGTTTTCGTGGATGGGATACTGTAGCAAGATGGGTGGCAAAGTTTGGTGGAGTAGGCAGGGCACAGGGCAAAATTTTTCCGGATGAGATTTTAAATAAAAATGTTAAAGCATACATTTTTAAAAATCACTGGCAGCGGTTTAAGTGCGATTTGATTAATGATCAGCATTTGGCAGCTCATGTATATGATTTTTGTTTTAACTCCGGACAAGGTCCTAAAATTATCAACCAGGCTTTTAAGCTGGATCCGGTTAATATAATAACCGAGGATACCGTAAATAAAATCAATGCCGGCATACCGGTATTGATCAATGCAATTATTTACAATGCCAGGATAAAATATCTCAAAAGCCTTACCATGACCTATAAGGGTAAAAAGGTAGCAACCTTAGCTAAAAATCCGGGCTTGCTAACAAGAGCTGAAAGTTTTAAAAATTACAATCCTTACGGAAAACAACTTTTTTCATTCAAAATGTTTTGGAATTAAAAAAAGATCATGGCTACAAAACTGGAATTATTTATTAATAAATATGGTTTGCATGCACAAGCTGCCGCAGCTGGTTCTGCTATTTTCCCGGAAACAATTTTGTGCGCTGCAGCTTTAGAAAGTGGCTATGCAAAAAGTGAACTAAGTAACAGGTACAATAACTTCTTTGGTATCAAAGCTCAAAAAGGTGATGGCTGGACAGGCAAAACAGTAACCTATAAAACCAAAGAGCAAAAAGCAAATGGGGAAGTATATTATGTGAATGCTGTATTCAGGCATTATGATACTGCTGAAGATTCTTTTAAAAACTATGTAAAATTTATTAGCGGTACACGGTATGTAAAAGCTGGTGTAACCAATGCAAAATCTCCCATTGAACAGTTTGAGAAAATTAAGGCAGCTGGTTACGCAACCGATGTGAACTACGCCGGTATTCTTTCAAAAATGTTCAATGGTGTTAAAGATTGGGCTGCAGCGTATCCAGCTGCAGGTGGAGGACTGGCAGCGGTATTATTGGTTTTATCCTTTTTTTTTTAACTCGTAACAACTCAAAAAGTGCAAGTAATAGCAAATAATGATGCAGAAAGCCTCCCTGGTACCAGCGGCACCGGTGTGGGATCTACTGGCTACCTGTCTTTTCAAACAAACACCTCCGGAGCACAGGCAGCTTATTTGCCCGCAAACATTTTAGTTACTGGTATTGTAGCAGAATATCCAATTACCAAACTAAATATGTCAATGGGAATTGTTGGTGGCGATGCAGCATTATTATTCGGGCAATTAGATTGGATAGTATCAGTAGATGAGTTATCAAGAAAAAGCTTTGCACCAGGAGTTTATTTACTAGCCGCAACACAAATATTTACCGTTAACACCGATGGTGTTGACATTTTCAAATGCATTATTACATACACAAGATTAACCGGTTTTTAAATGAACAAAATATTATTTAGAAAAAAATTACTGGCCTCAGCACTGTTAGCAATGCTTAGCCTTATAGCGCATGCACAACAGCCATCAACGCAGGTAAAAACATTAAAGCTAACTGTAGTTAATCCCTCACTTCAAAAAGTTTTGGAAACCGGAACCAGCAATTCTGTAAATGTTTATACTACAATTGCAGCAAATGATAGCAGCCGCCAGGCCGCAACTACTGCATGGACAAAGGTTCAGCTATATGCACAAAGCGAAGGGTTATTTAAAAGATATGCAATCCCTTTCGGTTCATCTGTTGGAAAACTTAGCCAGGATAGCACAAACTTTAATTTTCAATCTGGAAATATATATGTCGGAAACGGAAGTTTAAGTACCAACAGTATAATACTAAACGCTGGTCGTACAGAGATACAAGGCAGCTTTAGCGGTTTTAAGTTTAATGTAGGCAGCGGCTTTGCTGGTGGCGGCGTTTATGACGCAAGTAAAGGATATATTTTTCAGAATAGGGGTAATAGTTACCTGACAATTGCCACAGCAGGAAGCATTCATACCAGTACTTTTTTTACTGATTTAGTAATTAATGGCACAATAAAAATTACAGGCGGCAGCCCTGGACTTGGAAAAGTACTCACTGGAACCGATGCAATAGGAAATGCAACCTGGCAAACAGCTTCGGGGGGCGTAAAAGACACTACGTTTATAACCAATGCTTCGCAATCTATAATACAGGTTGTTACTACAGGTGGTAAAGACAGCTTAGGTTTTAAAACGCAAACGCAAAATAAATTTTTGGCAAGCCCGCAAAGTAGTACGGGAGAAATTTCGGCCAGGGCAATTGTTGCTGCCGATATCCCTTCGCTTAGTTATGCAAGTTTAGCCTCCATGAGAAGTTTTGCAAACAGCGTTTTGATTGGAACGAATGCAAACATTACAGCTGTTGCAGGAACTCATTATATATTATCAAACGGAGTTTTAACTGCCAATAGAACAATAAACGTAAGTGGCTTAAGTTCATCCGGGGATTATATAAGCATCCATAATTTGGAAGCTGGGAAGTTGTGGAGTTTTACTGGGGGTACGGTTTATCAATCAAATGGCACCACGCCACAGGGAGCAATATTATACAACGTGACCACGGAAATAAGGAACGAAAACGGGGTCTTAACAATTCAAAATTATTAAAATGAAAAAAACAATTTTAGGGCTACTATTATTATTATTTGCAACGCTTTTTGTAACAGCACAATCCCTTCCGACAGATGGCCGACTACGTATTGAACCAGACTTAGTAGAAGATAGTATGGACATAACTGGTGCTATAACCATCAATACTGATTTGTTAGGTACGATTGATTGTGCAAAATACCCATCCCTTTATTTAACAGTTGCAAGCATAGGTACTGGCGGCACAATAGGTATATCATGGAGCAATTATGTAGATTTTAGCGGTGTACAGATTTTAAACACAGCATGGGTTCCATCAGTTAACAACTTTTCAAATAGCACAAATGCTGCTAACGTAATACAAATTTCAAGGCAAGCGAGATACATGCGAATATTAATGACTGTTGCAGCATCAGCAGGCCAAACAAAATTAAAACTTACAAGAGGCCAACAAACGGGCAGCACTGTTTATGTCGTAAAC